>JAUXCI010000197.1 GCA_030618945.1 Flavobacteriaceae bacterium | reverse complement strand
TAATCAGGCGCAATACAGGTTTGTCCAGCATTTATGAGTTTGCCCCAGGCAATACGTTTAGCAGCGATTTCAATATTGGCGTCGGCATCTACTATACATGGGCTTTTCCCACCCAATTCCAATACAACTGGGGTTAGATTTTCGGCAGCAGCTTTCATAACCACTTTACCTACTTTAGGGCTACCCGTAAAGAAAATGATATCGAAACGCTGTTTAAATAATATAGTATTGGTTTCCTTCCCACCCTGAACCAGTGTAATATAGTTAGAATCAAAGGTTTCTATAATCATTTCTTGCATCACTTTTGCAATGTAAGGCGCATCCGGAGAGGGTTTTAAAATACTGCAACAGCCCGATGATATTGAACCAACTAAAGAATTAATGAGGATTTGGAATGGATAATTCCAAGGTGCCACTATCAATGAAATTCCAAGCGGTTCATAAATTATTTTACTGGATGAAGGCAATAGTACTAAGGGGGTTGAAACACGTTTAGCTTTGGCCCATTTTTTTAAATGTTTTGTATGATATTCAATCTCTTGTATCACTAAACTTATTTCTGTCAAGTAAGCTTCTTCTGGTGATTTATGTAAATCCTTCCATAAAGCATCTTCAATTTTTTGTTGATTTTGAAGGATTACTTTCTTTAACTTTCGAAGTTGTTCTAACCTAAAGCTGATATCTTTTGTTTTGTTAGAGGAAAAAAATGCGCGCTGATTGGTGAGGTGTTTAATAATTATTTTTTCAGGAGTTTCCTTCATGCTATATTGATTTTCTATATTTTAAATGAATGGTATTATCTATAAGTCCATGCGATAAAACGACTTTTTTTGTTGCCCAGTTCCATATCGATCACTTTAACCTCAGTAGGTTGTGTTTTGTTAATTGCTCTTTTGATATTTTTCAAGCTTTCCTTTTTTGATACCAAAGAACTAAACCAATGCACTTGATTTTTGAATTGAAAACTTTCGGCTGCCATTTTCTTGACAAATGCTTCTTCACCTCCTTTGTACCACAATTCATTAGCCTGCCCCCCGAAATTTAGCTTGCCCTTTTCTTGAAGCTGAAGATTATTGACTTTGCGCTGATTTTTTTGTTGAGCCTCATAAGAACTCTTATAAAAAGGAGGGTTGCAAACTACTATATCAAATGCATCATCGGGCTGAATCAAGTTTGAAAAAATATTGCTCTTGAATTTTTGACGTCTTAATTCCGTTTTATAAAGCGCCTTGTTTTTATCGATAATTCCCTGTGCATTTTTTAAAGAATCAGGATTTACCTCACTAGCCGTACATTGCCAATTAAAATGGCAGGTCGCTAAAATAGGATATATCAGATTAGCTCCTGTACCAATATCCAACAAGTGAATATCTGTTTTTGTGACGAGATCCGCTATATGTAACAAGTAATCTAAACGCCCGGGGATGGGAGGACATAGGTTGTTTTCAGGGATTTCCCAGCTTATGTCATAATAAGCCTTTAATAAGGCCTTGTTTAAAGCTTTTACGGCTTTTTTATCGCCAAACTTGATGGTTTTTTTTTCGTAATCATTAAGGAAAACGAAATCTTTTAAGTTCGGATAATGTTGAACCAACAAGTCAAAATCATAATCTTTAGCAAAGGGATTTTTTGGGTGCACAGGTTTGTTATTTATATAGTTCTAGTTAATGGGGTTTTATATCTTCTCCTTTATTCGTTTGATAGTATTCCAGTTTCGAGTTGTGATATCCTTGCCATAATATTTTTCTAAAACTCCCATAGCTTTTGGAGTTTGCGAAAGGGAAAGGTCTAAAATACTAAATATAGTTTTGTACTTTTTGCATATAATATTGTAAGACTTATCATCACTTAGCCAAGGTAAGGCCAAATCCGTTTCAATATCACGGCGTAAAAAAGAAACATATAGTCGAATATCTTTTGTAACTAAAACACTTTCAAAAGGCTTGTCAATAACAAAGCCATTAATCATTTCAGCGCTTCTCAAGATGACAGGAATAGGAAACCCAAAAGATTTTTCCAAATGTTCTGAAAGCTTACTTTCCAGGTTTTCTACATCGTCTGCAATAGCATCAAATATGATATTACCTGAATTTAAAAGCGTCACAACATTTTCGAATTTCAATTTTTCCATTTCTTTACGGAGCTCAAGCATTGGAACTTTATGATGACCTCCAACGTTTATTCCTCTTAGAAAAGCTATATATTTTTTGATTGGCTTTCTTTTTTTCATGTTATTTCTTTGCTTTATTAGAAGGCTCTTTGAACAAACGACGATTATGATTGAAATATAGTGAGTTTATTTGTTCTGAATCAATACATCTCCGGTTTTTAACTTATCAAAATGTCTGGTATATAACCCGCCACTTCCAGGCCGGCGTTACGACCGATATCTTCAAATAAAACATTGCCATTTTTAGTATTTATCAACCTGGTCCTAACATTTGAAGTCATGCTTTCGCTGATGCGTCCATCCATAAATCCCTGTATAGGAGAGGCAAGCTCAGTAGTGTCACTCCGTTGCACATTAATTTCCAATCGGTAATTTCGATTTTGTAGTATGAGTATGATTTTCTCGCTATCTATGTATGATTTTAACAAGTCTGATCGATTATAGGTCGTAAATTGAATGAGTTTTTTCTCAAAATAAAGCCCGGCAATAAACCCGACAAAAGAACTTCCCATCCATGGAATTTTAGCTACTGATGCCTTAAGTGAAATCCCAGGATGACTAAAATGATTGGTTTGCAACCAAACATAGGCACTAGGAAAAGAATGCCCCCAATCCTTTTCAATATAACCACGTCCTCCACTAAAATCAATTTTCTCGGCCCCAACTTCTAAATAACCCTCAATACTGTGGTCCATGCTGAGAATCCCATGGTAGCACTCCATAAAAGGCACAAAGGCAAAGGGACCCATTATTCCCGGAGAATACCACTGGTTGGGCCAGGGAACTTGTCCATCAAACCGCAATTTACCTTTAATATTATCGAGGTTAAGCTCAATCATGTCAATTTTAAAATGGTTGCTATCAATTGAAGTGGCAAAGGAATCTGATTCTGACGAAAAATTATTTGCAGGAAACTTATGATAGCTTGCCGTGAGTTTTTTTCCGTCCAAAACCTGAACAAAGGCTTGCTTTTCACCAGAATTATCCATAGCTATTCCAGGAATGAAGGCCATGGCATGTTTTTCATTAGCCGTGATTACTTTGTAATACCAACCTTCGAAATAACGTTTCGATTTACCCCAGCCATGATAACGTTCAGGGTTAAAAAGAGATTGAATTTTTTTATATAACATAGCTTAGAAAAATAAATAAATTAACCCAAGAATAAAAGTATGGATTGTTAACCCGACAGTTATCGTAATCGTAATTCAATAAATCACTAATTATTTATAAACCGTTTTGATATACAGGGCTTCTACCTTATCTCTTGCCCAAGGCGTCTTCCTCAAAAACTTTAGGCTAGATTTAATAGAAGGATCATTATTAAAACAATTGATATTGATCTTTTTTCCGAGGATTTCCCATCCATGTTTTTCAACAAGTTGTTCAAGGACATCTACCAACTTTAGGCCATGCAAAGGGTTATTGGCTTGGTCGTTGTTACTTTTTATATTGTCGTTCATATGTCATTCTTGTGGGAATAAATATTTCCCATTTCCAGTTCTAAGGCCTTTGAACCACTTGTTCTTTTTATAATACCTTATAGCTTTTGTTTGATTCTCATTTTCATTTGGTAAAGGTCAAAATCTTTAGCCCAATAATCTTTTTCAATTTCATCTAATTCAAACCCCATTTTTTTATAAAACTGATAGGTCAATTGGCTAGTTCTAACAACGATCAATTCAATATTTTTTGAACTGATCTTGCTCAGGTCAATTCTGTATTGGGTTAATTCTGAACCAACCCCTTTTCCATGATAATCAGGATGTATCATATCCCAAGAGATTCGAGACGTGTTTTCATCAAGAAAATAGTTAATACCTCCGGCTCCAATAATTTTTGAGTTTCTGAGCACAACAAAATAATCTTCAATTTTATTATCGAGAAAATCTATGAATTCAATCTCTTCTGAAGGATCAAAATATTCAGGTGTATTAAGCTGTAATATCTTAATAACTTCAGGTTTGTCTGATTCTGAATATTCTCTTATCATTATTTTTTCCTAGATCATTTTTATGCCGGTCTTGACAAATATATTATTTTTCAAGCAGAAGGGTTTCTTTGTTGAATATACTCATGGTTATATTTTTTATTTTGATTTATGACCAGTAATTCGCATAAGCCATCTAAATGTCCCTGGCATAAATATATTCAAGAAAACCTGTTATTAATATAATTTTATTCTTGATGTCTATTTTAGGCTTGTCAATTATTAATTTTAATTGACAACCAACGTTCCAGCGCAGAATTAAGTTCTTCCTTCTGGGAAGGGCTCATTGTTTTTATCCGAGCGTTTCCATGATGTTTGCCATTCATAAAAAACCACAGGGCGTCTACTTTGTCAGAATAGGGAACCGCAGAAGCAGACCAGGTGTCTATCCCGCCATATATATGAATTATTTTATTTCCGTGAGTTGGTAGCCATTCATTTATGTTTTTTAAGAGCGAATCATCAAAAGGTGCTTCCATTTTATTTGGCATAAAGGCTGCATATGGGTTTTGGTCGGTTGGTAATTCCTCAAGCATCCCCTTAAATTTTGCTGTTTCAAAACCATAGTACCCAAATTCAGTAGCAGATTGATAATAATGAGGGGCATAGCCATTAATAGATTTATCGCTAAAAAATGTAATATTAGCTACCTTGGTGAAATACTTTACCGCATCAAAATAAGAAATGCTTTCGTCGGGTATTTCATCACAGCTATTTCCATATTGCCAAAATGAAAATGGATATTCCATCACAGCATATTCAAATGCCGTTTCAATATTGAAATAAGTATAAGTAGCTCTTGCTCCCAAGCTATATGCTTTTAACAAAGGAAGTATTTCACTTCTGTTTTTGAGCAAGAATTTTTGGAACGACTCTATCTTGTTTCTACAGGCTTTTGTACCTATGGTATCTAAAAATTTATAAACACGTTCGTCCTCAAAAGCAATATTTATCGGGCCTACATAATTTACACTAACATCAACATCTTCAGGGTAAAAATATCTATAGAATAGGGTAGTGGCACCTCCTTTACT
>JAUXCI010000178.1 GCA_030618945.1 Flavobacteriaceae bacterium | reverse complement strand
CCAGTTGATTATGAGGTATTGAGTAAGTACGAAGGCCAACAACTAGACAGAATAGTAAGTTTGGGTTGGGGTATATTCAGATGGATTAACAAATATGTGTTTATTCCGGTTTTTGCCTTCTTAAGTTCTTTTATTGGTAATTTTGGAATTGTGATTATTTTAATGACCATTGTTGTTCGAATTATCATGTCTCCTGTAGTATATAAATCCTATTTGTCCAGTGCAAAAATGAAGGTGTTACGACCAGAAATGCAGGAAATAAACGACAAGTTAAAGGGTAAGGAAAATGCCATGAAACGTCAGCAGCAAACAATGGCTTTACAACGTAAGGCTGGAGTAAACCCATTGTCGGGTTGTATCCCCGCCTTGATTCAAATGCCTGTTTTCTTTGCTTTGTTTAGATTTTTCCCTGCCAATATAGACATTCGTCATAAGGGGTTTCTTTGGGCAGATGACCTTTCAGCATATGATGAAGTTTTACAACTTCCATTCAAGATTCCATTTTATGGAGATCACGTGAGTTTGTTCCCAATTTTAGCTTCTGTTGCTATATTCTTTTATATGCAAATGACTCAAAGTCAGCAAATGAATATGCAGCAACCCACTCAGGAAGGTATGCCAGATATGCAAAAGATGATGAAGATGATGATGTGGTTTTCACCTATCATGATGATGTTCTTCTTTAATAGTTATGCGAGTAGTTTGAGTTTGTACTATTTCGTTTCCAATTTATTGACGATCATTATTATGCTTGTGATCAAACATTTTATTATAGACGAAGACAAAATTCACGCACAAATTCAGGAAAACAAGAAAAAGCCTGAAAAGAAAAAGAGTGCTTTTCGTGAGAAACTTGATAGTGCCATGAAACAGGCGCAACACCAACAGGAATTGAAGAAGAAGAAATAGGGTCAAGGTTTCGGGTTTTGCCTGCCGGCCAGGCAGGTTCAAATTATTCAATCATTTTTTTCAAAAAGGAATAATACACTTCAGCCCCATTGTAAAGTGATTCTAGATGAAGGTGCTCATTTTTACCGTGTACACATCTCACCTCTTCATAGTCACAGAAAATGGGCATAGTGCCATAAGCAGGAATGTTATCCAGTCTAAAAATACCCAAGTCATTTACATTGGGCATCATCATGTCTAATGTTGTTGATTCTGGATACTTTTCATGAATAGCCAGGCTCAAGTTTTTAAAGAATACAGTTTCCGGACTGCTAGGTGCATTCCTGGGCTGAGATTTGATTACCTCGATTTTTATGGAGTCATCTTTAAGTAATTTTCTGATCAAAGCAAGGAATTCTTGTTCATCAGTTTCAGGAAGTAATCTGCAATCTAATTGGGCTCCTGCCACTGAAGAAAGCTTGTTTACAGCATCACTATCAGTGTAAATATTGGTTAAAGTTATGGTATTGGAAAAAAGAGAGAACAATTCAGGATGCTTTCTTAATTGAGCCGTAACAATAGGTTTAAAAAGTTTTGGGTGCTTGAGAACCATTTTTTTACCTCCCTTATGAAGTTCTCCTATATCTTTTAAAAATTTTGTGTTGGTTTCGTTATAAATTGCCTTTTGTTTTTTTCCTACTAATCTGTCAAGAGCCTTTATCAATTGTTTGTTGGCATAATTAGCAGGGGTGATAGAACCATGCCCATTGGTCTTCGATTTTATTTCCAAATTCAACCATAATACACGCTTGTG
This sequence comes from Flavobacteriaceae bacterium, assembly GCA_030618945.1. Classification (GTDB taxonomy): domain Bacteria; phylum Bacteroidota; class Bacteroidia; order Flavobacteriales; family Flavobacteriaceae; genus Lutimonas. Next base: position 3,833 of record JAUXCI010000178.1, on the reverse strand, counting down.
CACTACAGAAATACCAAACACAGGATGTTCAAAATCACCTTCCATTAAACTTGTTAATTCTGAGGGGCCTTCACCAAAAACAACAGCAGGATTAAGCGTTTCTGTAAAATTTTCTTTAACATAAGCGGCACCGCCTGAACATTGTGTTTCTTCACATGAAACGGCGAGAAAAGTTACATTATAAGGGCTTGACTCAAAATTTTGATCATTGGCCAGCAAGAGTATACCGTACAATTGCATCATCGCCGCTCCCTTATTATCGATAGCTCCTCTGCCATAAATGGTTTCATTTTCTATACGACCAGAATAAGGTTTTTCATCTTGATCCAAACTTTCTGGTACAACGTCAATATGATTTATAAAAATGATATTAGGTTTTCCCGAAGACAAAGGGAAGAGGGAAGCTGAAAAATTGTAATTTCCATCTTCAGAACCCAGATCTGTAATGTGTAGATCATTATTTTGACAAACCAATTTCAAAAATTCTCCGGCCTGTTTCTCATTGCCGCTCACAGATGGTATTTGAATATAATCTTGTAAAACGGATTCTATGCTAAGGAGTTCTCCTTCAGCACCATTGTTCTGCATATTTTGAGAAAACAAGCAGCTGCTATAAGCCAATAAAATATAGAAAAATATTGTTTTCATTTCAACTGCAATATAAAGATCTTCCCTTGAAAGTCATAGATAGATAAAAAGATATTTAAAAGAAATTATTTTCGGATATTTGCGCATTATAATTAGCGACTGATTCATTTTAGTAGCCATATTCAAGTATATCATGAAACCTAGTATTCCTAAAGGCACAAGAGACTTTTCATCTTCTGAAATAGCGAAGAGGAATTATATTTTCGATACAATTAAAGAGACTTTTCAATTGTTTGGTTTTGAGCCTATTGAAACACCCTCATTTGAGAATTCAAATACCTTAATGGGGAAGTACGGGGAAGAAGGAGATAGGCTTATTTTTAAAATCCTTAATTCAGGTGATTATCTCAAAAAGGTGGATGATGCGCTTTATAATGAAAAAGACGCCTTAAAAATGACGTCGAGAATTTCCGAAAAAGCTTTGAGGTATGATTTAACTGTACCTTTTGCCCGTTATGTGGTACAACATCAAAACGAGATTGTATTTCCGTTTAAAAGGTATCAAATACAACCCGTTTGGAGAGCTGATCGACCTCAAAAAGGTAGATTCAGAGAATTTTTTCAATGTGATGCTGACGTGGTTGGCAGTGACAGTCTTTGGCAGGAAGTTGAATTCGTCCAACTATATGATACCGTGTTTTCTAAACTTGGTTTGAAGAATACTGTTATTAAAATCAATAACCGAAAAATACTTTCCGGAATAGCTGAGATTATTGGAGCCAAGGATAAACTTGTCGATTTTACCGTTGCCTTGGACAAATTGGATAAAATTGGGATGGAAGGTGTATTGAAAGAGATGAGAGCGAAAGGTATCCCTGAAAATGCCATAGATAAATTAAAACCCTTGTTTAATGTAGCGGGTTCTAATGAAGAAATACTGGAATCCCTAACTGAAATGCTTTCTGATTCCCAAGAAGGATCTAAAGGGCTTGAAGAGCTCGGATTTGTTATGCAGCAAATTGAACAACTGGGCCTGGAAGGATCAAAACTTGTATTCGACTTAACCCTGGCTAGAGGATTGAACTATTATACCGGTGCCATTTTTGAGGTGGTAGCAGACCAGGTTCAAATGGGTTCTATTGGTGGTGGTGGAAGATATGATGACCTAACTGGGATCTTTGGTTTAAAAGATATCAGTGGGGTTGGAATCTCCTTTGGCCTTGATAGAATTTACCTGGTAATGGAAGAACTTGGCTTATTTTCGACTGCGCCAAAATCAGGACCAAAGGTTTTGTTTATCAACTTTGGTAATATGGAAGCTGCTTACGGGTTAAAGGCACTTCAAAGTTTGCGAAAAGCTGGGATAAGGTCCGAAATGTACCCTTCCTCAGCCAAGCTTAAGAAGCAACTGAATTACGCCGATAAAAAGAAAATTCCTTTTGTGGTTATGGCGGGAGAGGAAGAAAAAAGCAGAAACGAGTTTAAATTAAAAAATATGATATCGGGTTCTCAAACAGATTGTAATCTGGATGAATTAATTCGACTAACGTACTTATAAAATAATTTAATTAAGATCAAAGTTGTATTTTTGTAAACTAAATGATAAAGGATATGTTTGAAGGACAAAATGGTAAATTAAACCAAATCATTGACGAAATGGGTGACAACCATGCTTCAGGTTCAGCAAAAAACCCTCTGAGAGAGGACGCCTTTTCTATATCGGAAGAAGAGAAGATAGAACTTATAAGAAAAGATTTTGAAAGTATTTTACATACTTTGGGTATGGACCTTTCGGATGATAGCCTTAAGGGAACACCATTAAGAGTAGCCAAAATGTTTGTTAAAGAAATTTTTGGAGGCTTAAACCCTGAGCGTAAACCAAAATTATCAACCTTCGACAACAATTATAAATACGGGGAAATGTTGGTTGAAAAAAACATAACCGTGTATTCTACTTGTGAACATCATTTGTTACCAATAGTGGGTCGCGCCCATGTTGCCTATATTTCAAAAGGTAAGGTGATCGGTCTTTCAAAAATGAACAGAATCGTTGAATATTACGCCAAACGTCCTCAAGTTCAGGAAAGGTTGAATATGCAGATCGTTCAGGCGCTTCAGGAAGCTTTGGGTACCGAAGACGTTGCCTGTATCATTGACGCCAAGCACTTATGTGTAAATTCCCGTGGAGTAGGTGACATAGCTAGTAGTACCGTAACTTCTGAATTTGGAGGGAAATTTAAGGATGAGTCGGTCAAGCGAGAATTATTAGATTATATCAGGCTGGAAACCAGTTTTGAATAAGCTGGATTTTTTCTAAAGATTTTGTAAAAAGGCCAAAGTGTCAACATCATCTGCGTAGTCCCATAATTGAGGTGTCTGCGTTTCTCCGAAATCAATCATCTTTATCTGATCCGATTTTCCCACAACACATTGAATAGCATCTGTATCAGCTTCTAATTTTTGCTCCAATGATTCCATATCAGTATACACTTCGTAAAACATTGTCGCAATAGGGGATGCATAACTTTTATCCTCTTTAAGCATTAGAAACCCGTTTTCGAGAAGTTTATACTCACTCATTAAATAAACGGCCTTATTGTAGTCGTAATTATTAACGTATTTATTGTAATAAATCACCTCTTTAAATTTATAAATGGCCTGGAAAAATTTGTCAAAATCATATCCTTTTGGTACGTATAATTTGGAAACACTTCTGCAGCCCAATCCGAAATACCTAAAAATGTCTTCACCTAAATTTATTAAATCCTGTTCGGTTTCATCACCGGTCAAAATTGCAACAGAATTTCTATTTCTCCTTATAATACTTGGATACTTACCAAAATAGTAGTCAAAATACCTGGCGGTATTGTTGCTGCCAGTGGCAATTACAGCATCTAGATTGCTTAACCTTTCTTCAGTAAAGGTTATACGATCCTTAAATTCCGGTTCTATATATTCAAGATATTTGGCAATTAAGGGTAGGAAATATGAATCTGATGATGACTGTTTTGCAATGATATGATGACCGGATATAAGTACGCTTAAAAAATCGTGAAACCCAACTAATGGTATATTACCCGCCATAATAACTCCAATATTAAGGACCTTAGTAGAATTTAAACTGTATTGTGAAGTCCAATTGCTTAAATTACTGTAATTTAGAATATTACCCCATTTTGAAAAAGCGGCAAGCACATTGTCTTTAGTAAACCACCCATTGAATTCATAAGCCCGGTTTACCTGTT
>JAUXCI010000214.1 GCA_030618945.1 Flavobacteriaceae bacterium | reverse complement strand
TCTTCAAATCAACCTTTTATTTTTAACTTAAGGCTTCAGAACCTAATCCTTGTCCCTCAGTCCTTAGTCCTTAAAACTTAACACTTAAACCTATCCACACTTAGAATGCCCGCAACTAACGCATTTTAAACAACCTTCTGAATAGATGAGTCCTTCGGGATCACCACATTCGCCACATTTTTTATCCGCAGCAGCTGAACCATCGGGAACATATCTTTTTAAAGCCCGTGCAACCCCATTTTTCCAGGTATTGATATGGTCATCATACATGTTCAAATTTTGAATTAGGTCAACCACATAAGGCATTGGCATTTTATGTCTTAAGATCCCTGAAATCAGTTTGGCATAATTCCAAAATTCCTTGTCAAAAGATCGTGAAAGTCCTTCGATCGTGATTTTGTATCCTTCTTTATCTAAATATTGGAAATCATATCGTGCATCTCCGTTTTCATCTCTTTTCTTGACCACCCATCCTTTTTCCAACCACTGAGGCAAGTTAAAGGCATCTTTCATTTTACCAGTAAATATTTCATACGGATTGCCATCGATCAAGCCAACTACAGCAAGCCATTTTTCAGATTCGTTGTGGAAACGAACGATCTCAGCTTCTATTTTTTTAGGGCGTTTTTTAAAAGTAGTATTGATTTGGAAATCAACTTCCTTCCTGTCCTTGGAATCATCCGCAACTAAAATACCACTTCTTGAACCGTCTCTGTAAACCGTAATTCCTTTTAATCCCTGTTTCCAGGATTCCATATATATGCTCCCTACAAGATCCTCTGAAGCATCAGCAGCAAGATTAATGGTAGAACTGATGGAATGCGTGGTGTATTTTTGTACCAAAGCCTGAAGTTCTACTCGCTTTTCCCAGTCTATTTCAGGTGCAGTGGCTCCTGCATAAGGGCTGTTATTTAAATCCTTATCACCAGATATCTCCATCCATTCCAAGGCTTTTTTGTGATAAACAGTAAATTCCTCAAAGGCATCCCCCATATCATCAACAAAATCAACTTTTGCATTTTTATCGTCCTGGTTAATTTTTCTTCTTCTTTTATATGAAGTTAAAAAGACTGGTTCAATACCCGATGATACCTGAGCCAGCATGCTTAATGAACCCGTAGGTGCAACCGTGCTGATCGAAATATTTCTTCTGCCATAATTCATCATTCTTTCATATAATTCAGGAAATTCTCTTTCCATCATTTGAATAAACTCAGAAGTATCTTCTATGTTTCTGTTAAATATTTCAAACTGACCTCTTTCAATGGCCATGTCAACACTGCTGTCAAATTCAGCTGTAATCTTGGATCTCATAATCCCATCAATTTTCTCAATGGCTTCTGACGAATCAAATTTCAAGCCGAGTGCCGCCATAGCGTCTGCCAAAGCTGTAAATCCTAAACCAGTTCTTCTTCCTTTTCTACCAGTTTCTTTTAATAATTCCCAGGTATCAATTTCATTTTGTTTGATGTTGCCCGGCTCCGGATCTCCTTTAATTTTATCGAGTATTTTGTCCACTGCCTCTAGTTCCAGATCAACAAGGTCATCCATTAATCTTTGACTTTCATATACCACCTTATAAAATTTCTTATGATCAAAACTAGCCTTATCTGTAAAAGGTTGATCTACAAAACTAAATAGGTTTATGGCTATTAACCGGCAACTATCACCACCCTGCATCGCTATTTCTGAACAAGGATTTGTAGAGGAGTTTTTAAACCCTGGGTAAAGTGAAGAAGTGGAATAATGGTGTTGTCTATCCCAAAAAATAAGCCCAGGTTCTGCTGTGTTATGCGCACTTTTTATTACGGTATTCCACAATTCATTTGCGTCTACCTCTTTGGTTATTTTAGGCGTTTTTGATTCTATTGGCCAACGGAGAGTGAAAGATTCTTTATTTTGAACCGCCTTCATAAATTCATCAGAAAGTCTGAGGGAAATATTAGCACCCGTAACTTTCGATAGATCTTGTTTGATGGTAATAAATTCTTCAATATCAGGATGGGCAATATCCATGGTCAACATTAATGCGCCCCGTCTTCCGTTCTGAGCTACCTCTCTGGTAGTGGCTGAAAATCTATTCATAAATGACACTGCCCCTGTAGTGGATCCGGCAGCATTAGAAACTTTGGCATCTCTAGGTCTTAATTCTGACAGGTCTACTCCAACACCACATCTTCTTTTGAAAAGCTGGGCCATTTGCTGATCGGTATAAAAAATTCCTCCATAAGAATCATAAACCGGAGGTATTACCACACAATTTGATAAGGAGGCAACAATTTCATGATTTCCTAATCCGAACATTACACTTCCCTGTGGAATAACGTATTTAAAATCTTTGAATAAGTTGTAGATTTCTTTTTCTCTCAATGGCTTTCTTTTGAAACCATAATCTGAAAGTCCCTCTAAGGGTTTATCTTTTTTATTATACCTGTCTTCAATTCGGCCAAATTCTCTGGCCATTCTTTGGTGCATATCATCAGGTGTAGTTTCAGCATATACTCCTTTACTGTTTTTTAACGCATATTTGTTTATCCATGTTGTTGCCGCCAATTCATCACCTTTAAAGTATGATAATGAATGCTTTAACACTTCTTCATAAGAATATTTGCCTTTTTTTACCTTTTCTTCCACCATGATTTTCTAATTATTTTGAGCTTGAATCGCGACTTAAAATTAGTATAAAACAGAAGTTTTTAAGTCTCTAAATTCATTAATTATTAACAAATGATGGTTAACATTTTTTAACAATACACGAAGCCATATAACATGGGATACTCAGAAGATTTTAAAATAAAAATGAAATTTAATAGCTTGAAAAATCAATTTATTTTCTTACATTTTTAGCATTAACATAAGCCCTTGAATTTTAGATCTAAAATGTAAAAGGATCGATTATTCCTTCCCATCCACAAAATCTTGTAAATAATGATATCTAGGGGTCAGTTTCCCATTTTGCGTCATCCTTGCTCTTTCCAAGATACCATCTTTATCACCATTAAAAAAAGCTGGGATAACATGGGTAACAAAACTTGCACTAAAACCCTGAGAAGCGTCTCTGGGTAATTCATTTGGCAAGTTATCTACGGCCATAACCGCAATGTGCTCAGGTTTCATAAAATCAGCTTCAATTTCATGTTCTCTATCATATCCATAAATTGGATCTGCTATGGTAGAGGCTCTAAGCGTAGAAGCAACAGGTCCGTCAATGTCACAGCTGATATCAGCCACAACCCTGATCCTAAAATCTTTGGATTTGGCATCCGCTCTTGTAAAAATATAGGGCGCCCTGCTGGCAAAAAAATGTCCTGCAACGTATATATCACTGACTTTTGCAAATCGAAGAAAATCACTCTCATAAAATTCAGGATGATCAAAAAAGTCATACATGTCAATCACTTTGCCATCAGATCTTTTGTTATAATCCAAGACATCGATCTGGCAGTAAACCGGTTCCTGAAAAGTTTTGTTCAAATAGTCTTCTACATTCACTTCCTTTACACCCATACCATCCAGCATTTCTTTCGCGCCATTGCTGACCCTTCCTTTTCCTGTAAGCACTATTTTTATATGGGGTAAGGTGATTTTTTTTAATTCTTCAATCAGCTCCTGCTGATCGGAAAGCTCCTGAGCCTTTGGCAAATCAAAACTGTTATTTTTGATGCCAAAAGTTCTGATCCCATTATAGGCACCAACAATACCGGCATAACGCCCAAAGGCCACTAATCGGATCTCTTTTTGATTTGTGATGACCTCATGGTCGTATAGTTCAATGTTCTTGTTAAGAACTGCTCTTAGTAAGTCGCGATTATAAGGTTGTTTTTTAATCGTATGAGAAAAGAAAAAATATTTGTTGTTGGGTATCAAGGCCGTAATCGGGACTTCTTTGACACCCATTAATACATCCGCTTCAGAAATATCATTGCCTATCTCAAGGTTTAGGTTTAAATATTCCTGGTCACTAAAAGTTCTGATATCACTGCTTTCAACAGTAATTTCCATTTCAGGGAACTTTTCTAAAAGTTCGTTACAGGCCTTAGGGGTTAGAACCACTCTTTTGTCAGGCGGATTCTTCCGCTCTTTGATAATAGCAAATTTCATAGAATAATGTTTTTTAAATAGTAGCTGACAATTTTTCCGAAAATGTGGAATTGGAACAGTCTTTGCGCTAAGGTATTTGGAATTGCACAATTTCACAAGTATTAGGCTTGAATTTTATACATTTGTAGCCTTAAAAGTTCTTTAAAATTTGGGGATGACTGGTTTTGACAGCAAGATCAGTTAAGATATAAGCATGTCGAGCAATGAAATAGCACTCGTAAAATTCAATTTCAACTTTTATAAACGGCGAAGATAACTACGCTTTAGCTGCTTAATCCGAATTATAGTAGGATGAGCCTTGTCCCGTTAGACGGGAAAGCTGAATGTCTCTTGAAAGCCTTGGTTAACGGCGTTCTTTGATGAGGCATCGTAAAAGTAAACCTAGAAAGATCCTTGTTTCGCTGGTCTTTTGAAACTAAAGAAGCTAAGCTTAAAGTAGGTTGTTTTTAATCGGCTTTAGGCCTACAATCAAATAAAAACTAAGCATGTAGAAAGTATTTTAGTTGCTTGTTTGGACGAGGGTTCGAGTCCCTCCATCTCCACAGAATAAAATCGTAATAAACTATTTAATAGAGTATTACGATTTTTTTATTCTTTTAATTGTACGATTATTGTATTGTATATTTATTTTGACTTTCTTTTATCTATTTATTCACTGCTAAATTAAAATTTTGAAATTG
>JAUXCI010000091.1 GCA_030618945.1 Flavobacteriaceae bacterium | reverse complement strand
CGACATGGCTACGATCCGACTTCTTTAATCCTTCCAAACTCTTATATCCTACTCCATCCATCCATGGCTGAACGATCCAAACTACACCAGCTGCAACATGCGCGTCAATGGCGGTATCCCACCAGGCCATAGTTTTGTCCCAGTTTTCTTTGTTTGGTAAGTTTTGACCTGTATGAGATCCTAAAAACTGCATACCACTTGCTTCACACAATTCTTTAAATTCAACCGGGGTCATTCCGTAAAATTTACCATCTCTATATCCTGCAGCTTCTACAAATTTATAGCCCATTTCTCCAACTTTAGCTACAGTTCCTTTAGGATCAGTTTTCATCTCTTCCCTTACCGAATATAGTTGTAAACCGATAAATTTTTCTTTAGGATTTAGATCAATTTTTGTGAATCCTTGAATAAGCATGGCTAAAATTCCAACCATTAACAAGCCTTTCAATCCAAACTTTTTTATGTTCATAATTCTTATATTAAATATTAATAAATAAAGCTTTAATTATTTTTTTAAAAACACTAGTCACTTATAAAACAAAGTGCTTTTTTGAATAGTTGCAAATTTAACAATTGGGACTGGTTTAATAGATGATTTAACTCATAAAAATTGAGAATTAACAGAATTTGTGAATAATGTATTAAAACAAAATATTAAGGCCAATAAACCACATTAAAAATACCTTATTTCATTTATGATTTTATTTAATCATTATTCAATAAGTCTGCTTTTAACGCTTTCTTAAGAATTACTTCAGATCCGGCCCTTATCTTTACAACAATTATATTATTAATGCTTAAAAAAATTTAGCTATGAAAAGGAAAATTTTTGGTTTTGTATTTGCTCTAATTAGTTTTTCAGGGTTTCAAAGTTGCGATGACAACAAAGTTGCCGATACTTCAAGGGTTCAATTAAAGTTAATTGATGAAGAAGGAAATTACGAAGAAGTAAACATAGAAATCATTGACATCTTATACAACAGTTCTGAAGATGAAGAAGGCTGGATTAGTTTCACACCCGAAGGAGGTTTTCCTATCAAGGTAGACCTTACTGAGCTTATTGCCGGGAACAGTGTTTTACTAGCTGATGAAATAGTCCCTTCTGGCATGTTAAAACAAGTTCGTTTGGTGTTGAGTAACAACAATACTTTGCTATTAAAGGATGAAACGTCTCCCAGGCCTCTGGATACGCCAAGCGCCCAACAATCAGGGTTAAAATTAAAATTAGATACTGAATTGGAACCAGGTTTTTCTTATAACTTCATCTTAGACTGGGACGTGAATAAATCAATCGTCAAGGCGGGTAACTCAGGAAAATATATTTTAAAGCCCACTATTAGAGTCAATACTGAAGTTAATTCAGGGTCAATAAGTGGAAAAGTGATTGGGGAAGATTTGAAAGACAATATTGCCGGTGCAGTTCCGCTTGGCGGAGTTGTTGTGGCTATTCACAAGGCAGACGATGATACTTTTATAGCAGAATCAAGTACTAATGAAAATGGTGATTTTATAATTCAGGGACTTGATCCTGACAACTACAAAATTATCATTGAGGATTATGATTATATTAATTATGAATCCACAGAAGTGATAACGGTAATAGCGGGAGAAGTAATTAATGCCGGAACAATCGAATTACAGGTACCGGTTAATTAAGCCTTTTTAACAGAAATTAGTCAAATTATTGGTTTTGCTAAGCTTTCAGGTCAAATGCATTATTATCAAGCTAATACCTTTGCGGTTAAATGGTTATATCAGGATATGCAATGTGATGCATTTGCTATGTTTAATCTAGATGAAAACGGAAAATCTTTGAGTATAAAGATGAAAGGTATATCACCAAATATTGATTTTAGCTTTGATTTTCAAGATCTTTATCTGGAACGAGAAACAGAGTAGTCTTTAAAGGACACAGGGAGCCTTCTATTTAATCTTTATCTGTACCCTCTGTTGTTTGATCACCTTTTAATGGCTTAACATTTTTTTTAGCACTTGTTTTTTTCACAACAGGAATTTCCTTTTTTTCTATTACCTTTAAAGGGATTTCTGTATTCTCCACTAATCCAGGCATGTTCTTAATATGTAAATCTCTTTGCGGAAATGGAATTTCAATACCATGTTTTGCGAACTCATTATATACACCAATAGAAATATCGCTTTTTGTTCCTAAGGCCACGTCATAATTTACCCAAAAGCGCAACTTGAAATTTAATGAGCTGTCTCCAAACTCACTAAATAAAGCGTGTGGAGCTGGATCCTTTAAGGCTTCTTTATTTTGTTTAACTACATTCATTAATATTTCAAGGACTTTATTGGGGTCTGAACCATAGGTGGTTCCAACTAAAATTTCAACTCTTTTAATATTATCAGAGAGCGTCCAGTTGATCAAGTCATTAGCAATTAAATTATTATTGGGCACTATTACTTCAGCACCGTCAAAAGTACTGATGCTGGATGATCGAACTCCAATTCTATTGACTGTTCCAAGCAGATTATTAACTTCAACGGTATCTCCAACATGGATTGGTCGTTCAAAAACTAAAATCAATCCTGAAATAAAATTAGAAACAACCGTCTGAAGACCGAAACCAATACCTAAACCTAAAGCCCCTGCCATAAGGTTAAATTTACCCAGGTCAATACCAAGTGATGAAAGTGCCAAAACAATTCCGAATGCGATTACAAAATACCTTATCACAACTGAAATAGCAGCAGGAACTCCTTTAGGTAGCCTTATAAATTTAAAAGAAACCTTACCACTGTCAAAAAGAAAAGAAATCAAACTAGTAATCATAAAGGAACCTGCCAGGATAACAATAAATGACAATATATCTCCAACGGTAAAAGTAATGGTCCCTATTATTCGAGGCTCGGAAAAAATGTCCTCAAAAAATAACTTGAATTCTCCCAAAAGATCTATCATACCAAGGAAAAATAAAAACCACCAAAAAAACCCCAAGACTCTAATGACTTGTAAAATTTTCAACTCTAATGCCAATTTTTGGGCATAATCAACAGGTTCTCGAGTGCTATAATAATGATGAACCAAACCTGTAAATACGCCCTGAATAATCATGATCATTGCGTAAAAAATAAGGGTAAAGACACCACTTTGTGTTGCTATTTTTAAAGTAAGATCGGTAAGATTTGTATAACCAAGAATATTTGAAATAATAGAAACAAGTAATAAACCATAAACAACAGGTGTCATCCGTATCAGCAACAAACCGAATCTTCCTATATTCATTTTTCTTGTTTCTAAATAGGGACGTGTAAACTGGTATAAAACAAGCCCAACAAAAAATGCTTCAAATAATAAATACATCCTATACTGAGGAGAACTAAACCATAAATAGGTCTTGGTTGAATCCAAAATGTAGAACAACAGAATAAAATAGACGATTTTTTTAAATCGTTTGTACATATATGGCTGAACAAGAGGTACGGAAATAACGAGCACTAAGAAAATCAATATATTACTAAAAAGCATTGGCACATTGGCGAAAAAGAATTGCGCCGAAACCAATGATAAAAAAATGATACTTTCAAGATTATGGTTCAAGACAATGTCTTTAGCATTTTGCAGGTTACCGTCCTCCTCATTAAACATATATTTTTGAAAGGTCTTTTTTATAAAAAGCATCAGGAAAACAATAGAGACTATGATCAATACAAAGAGAGTGATGCTGTGTTCGCTTGCTCTAATAAAGCTATACATTCCTGATACATTCTCCGGTATCGATTCAACACTATCATCTACAACCTTATTTTTTTTATCAGATTTGAAAGAGGTCTTCCATATGGGCTTATGTCGTAAATAAAAAAGATTATAAATCTCAGAGTTTTTCAAATCAATCAGTTCTTGAACAGTCTTATTAACGGTTATTTTTTGTTTATTAATTTTTGCTTCAAGCAGGAGAAATTTATTATTCTCTGTAACGATTAGTTTATTAATCTTTTTAAAATCATTTAAAACAATTTTTATGCTGCTCAAAACCTCTAACGGAACTTTTTGGCCTCTCGCATTTTGATAAGTTAGCTCCCAAGTTTTTTCTCTCTCAATAACCGCTTCCAATAAAATTGTATTCCTTGTCACATAATCATTGACTACACCTTCCCATCCATTTAGATTATCATCATAGCCATCCCACTTTTTTATCAGATTATTGATCTTTTCCCGATTCGGATTTGATTCTACAAACTTATCACCTCTTTTTTTCTGAGCTTGGATAAATTTTGCATAAGCGGGAAAAACAGAATCTATAAGTAATATGTTGCCTTTTAATTTATGTCGTCGTTGCGTATCCTTAATCTCTTCATTTGCAATTTCAATATTCCTGATAATTCTTATCACGGGTATAGGTGCCGGTTTGGCTTTGGTAGTATCTGAGACCATCCCCGTAGTACCTGTTTGTCCAAAAGAAATTATTGGGTACAAAAACAAGATGGTTAATAAGAGGTCTCTAAAATTAATGGTAATCCTGGCTTTCATAAGGTTCTATTATAGTGTCTAAAAGTAACAATTAAGCTTATTATCTCAAACAATTATTTGTGATAACCGTTTATTCGTCAACATTATGGAATAATAATATTTCCGGCCTATTCTAAAGTTAATATTAATCTTCTCAATCACCAGAGACAATGTCTTCGTGTAAAGCAAACATATTGACCTGGGCATCGTTCAATATATAGCTGCTTACCTCCTGAAACTGTGCCTTCGAATTATCAAAGAAAATTTCTCTCTTATTCTTAAAAACAAAATTTCTTTTAAACACTTTTTCCATTGACTTGTTGTATTCCTCTAAAGCAGTATCCTCAATTTCTACAAAATTAATACAGTTGAAAAATGTTTCCTCCTGACCATACATCTCCTTGATCATATCAGTTAAAGTATAATTAACCATATACTGGTTCTCAACGATATCAATTGTCATAATATAATTGAATTTTGCCTCCAATACTTCTGCCATCCCACTTCGTTTAGGGTATAAATCAGTGCCAATATTTTTAAAAAGAACTTTTACAATACCCTTAACCTCTATATGGCCATTTTTACTGTCTGCAATAGTAATTTCATTATTGACAGCATTTTCCTCTTTTGAAAACCAATTATTAATTCGCAAGAATATCTCTGATTTACTTATTCCATCTGCTTCATATACTTCGGTAAGCGATTTTGCTTCAACCAGGTCATTTTGAGCATAAGAAAATCTTGTCATTACGATTATCAAAAGTACTAGTAATCTTAATCTTCTCATTTATTCAATATTTTACGTTAAAAAATGTATAACAAGTTTTTATACATTATTCAAAAATGGACGAGTTAAAAAATCCTAATCAGATTCCTTTAAAACTAAAGCAAGAATCCCCTTTTTACAATACAGAATCTCTTGATTAGGATTTATGATTAAAGTTCAGTTTTTTAGAGGGTCATTTTAAGATTGCCCGAACAAAGTTCTTAACAAGTTATAACAAGGTCATTTAAGGACAATAGGCATAGAAATAGTATGAGTTAAATCAATATTAATGACAAGTTTTAATTGTAAGCTTTGTATGGCAAACGGGGAAATTATTTAATTGATGTCGTCTGAATTCAAAACATTCAATTAATGCCTTATAAGCAAAATTCATTATATTTAGGCATATCTTCATCGTAATGATACCAAATCTAAGATTATAGCCCAGTGGTTTGACCAAAAAAAAAGTATCCTTGATGGGATGACCTGGCATCTAATATTTGAACCTAAAACCTAATTATGAAAACAACTAAACAATTTTTTATTCTGGTTACTCTTGCACTGCTTTCTTTTAGCAATACGTCGTTTGGCCAAGCCCTGGAGCGCACTGTTACCCTTAAGTGTCATATCGATAGCCTTAAGCAACAAAAAGATCCATATAAGGTTTGCAAATTTGAAGGTCAAACTGAGACTGATACTCGGCAATTCACAGTTACAGGAAATGTAGGAGATTCCTTTATCTGGAAAGGCGAAGCTTATTCCGGTTCAGATAAAATAAACATTACAAAAATCAAATACGAAAAAGGAACGAAGATTTTTGACAATGATTCAATTGAAGGGACGAAAACCGTAAAAGCAGTAGCCAAGTACAACACAAAAGGGAAAGCCCCTTATACCTATAAAATTTCTTTTAAAATAAATGGCAAGGGGAAAACATATCATATTGATCCAAAAGTAAGAATAGTTGAGTAACCCTTTTTAACAAGACTGGAAATCCTCATGAAGGGAAACGCTTATTGCATATCAAACTTAAAAATAAAAAAAGTCAGTGTTTTACTGGGCCTTTTTCTAGTTTCTTGTACGCAGCTTTTTTGCCAAAACCAAAAGCTGGTCGATAGTCTTGAACAGGTCTATATTAGCGGTCAGTATAAGGAGCAAGAGCAACTGTCAATCTTGAAACAACTAATTGGCTATAGTAATGATTCGGACAAGATTCTTTATTTCGGTGAAGAACTCATCAAGGAATGTCAAAAGTTGGACTCATTACAGTATTTGTTCTCGGCCTGGTTACAAATGGGAAATGCCCATACCCGTAAAGGAGATCTTAGTGAAGGCCTGGAAAGTTATTTTCTAGCAGCTAAAATGGCATCTGAAGAAAAATTTAATTACAACTTGGGCCTTGTTAGTATATCCATAGCTGATGTTTATTCAATAATGGGAAACCACGAAAACGCGGTTCATTATTATGCTAATGCCATAGCGATTCATAAAGGGAATGATAGTATCAGGCATTGGGCTTCAGCCCTCGAAAATCTTGGGGATGAATATTTAACCGTATCAAAACCTGATTCTGCCCTTTTGATGTTTGAACAGTCAGGGCCTGCATTTAAAAGGTTGGGTTATACTGCAGGTATTGCCATGAACATTGGCAACAAAGGAATCGCTTATGCCATGCAAGGAAAGAATGAAATGGCCATAGACAATATCAACCACGCTATAGTCATGTTTGAGAAATTGGAAAACTATTATCCCATTTCTATTTTTCTCACTTATATGTCAGATCTCTACTTGAACAAAAATGATTGGAATACTGCACGTGACTATGCTCAAAGAAGTTTGGAATTGTCTGAAAAATATGGGCTTAAAGATGAAATCAGTGAAGCTAATTTACAACTTTCAAAATTATACGAGTTATCTGGCGATCAAGGACGTGCATTAAAATATTACAAAAATTATAAGGCCTATAAAGATAGCGTCAATAATATTGCAGCTGTGCAACAAATGGCCAATATTAGGACTGATTTTGAAGTTTCTCAGAAACAAATGGAAGTAGATCTGCTCAACCAACAAAAAAGAAACCAAAAGATTATGGTAATTGCTACTATTATCGCCTTGGTTTTGATTTGTATAGTTGCCATTGGTTTATATCGGCGGAATAGATTTATTGAAAAAACAAAAAAGCTCATTGAGGATGAAAGAAACCGCTCTGATAAACTACTGCTCAATATCCTCCCCGAAGAAACAGCTTTGGAGCTCAAAGACAAGGGAAAGGTAACACCGAAAAAATTTGATTCGGTCACTGTTATGTTTACTGATTTTGAGGCATTTACGAAATTTTCTCAAAACCTAACGCCAGAGTTATTGGTAAAAAGTGTTGATTACCATTTCTCTAAATTTGATGAAATAATTGAAAAATATGGTTTGGAGAAAATTAAAACTATTGGCGATTCGTATATGTGTGCCGGAGGTTTACCCTTTCCCAGTGGAGGCCACGCTGAAAAAATGCTGCTAGCGGCCTTTGAAATTAACGAGTTTATTGAAAATATAAAAAACGCTGAAGTTCGTGAAATCACCCACTTTGACGTTCGGATTGGAATCCATACCGGACCCGTTGTTGCCGGAGTAGTAGGTACCAAAAAATTTGCCTATGACATTTGGGGTGATACGGTCAATATAGCCTCCCGCTTAGAATCAAATTCCCAACCAGGAAAAATAAATGTCTCCGAAAGCACCTATAAGCTGATCAAAAACTCCTTCGATTGTGAATACAGAGGTGAAATAGAGGCTAAGAATAAAGGCATGATGAAAATGTATTATGTCCATAAAAAAAAGGGAGATTCAAATCATTTCTCAAACAGCAACAAAGAAGAGTTTCATTCAAATAACAAGTCCCAAGAACGTGCTTCTTAATTCTTTTCTCCCTGTAAAAACAAGAAACAAAAACTTTAATTTTCTTAATTATTGATCATAATCAATATATTCATTGATCCTCATCATTTTAAATTTCCTGTTTAATTGATAGTTTGTTGTTTTTGAAAAAACAATAGCATGTACACTGAAATAAAATCATACCGTATTTTTCTGGACGAGGGGTCACAGAAAAACAGAAGTTTCACAACAATCAATTTGTTCGATACAGCCGATGATCTTATCGGGGTTATCAATTTTTTTGAGGAGGAGTTGGAAGTAAATGGTCCGAAGGATTTTGATCATGTTTATTTACAATATCCGATTTCAAAATTTCCGTATATAGTTGATGTTCTGAGAAATGAAAAACCAATTTTTGTTGGGTTCTGGGAAAATAAATACGGAAAATATGGCAGGATTTGCACCGGTAAAGAACCAGTTGGAGAAGGTGAGATCCATGTGACCGAGTTTCCTGACCAAGCCCAGTAAAACCTTAAATTTAATGATCAAAATTTGTTAAAGGCACAAGCTAAGTTAAGATATATTTTATACCCGTTTAATAAATTAAAAGGTCATTCGGAAAGTTTTTGGACCATTTGGTCCTAAATCATTTGTTTAAACAATAAATCAAAACTAAATTTAATAACAACTCTAAATCAATAACCAGATGAAAAATTATTTGCTTATCTCCTTGGCATTCCTTTTACTATTTGCCTGTAAAGGTGAAAAACAAGATCCGGTTTCGTCCGAAAATGAATTAATATCAAAACCTGTAACTATTAATTTAATGCTTATTAAGGAAATCCCAGACGATGTCAGTGATCTAAAAAATTATATACAATTTTATGTTGAAGGAGAAGATGTTGGTTCTATAATAGGTAAACCGAATGAATTTACGACAACTGTATTTGCTGGCAATCGAGTAAAATGGAAAAGCTCAAAAGAATCTATCAGTAAAATCAAGATTAAAGAAATCATCTTTAAGAATGTTGAGGGTAATATAAATATTTTAGAAAGTAAAAATATTAGTCAGGACCCCACCAATGATGTCG
>JAUXCI010000236.1 GCA_030618945.1 Flavobacteriaceae bacterium | reverse complement strand
GGTTAGGCTTAACAGTGAGCAAAGATATTATTGAAGCTCAAAATGGAAAATTACTAGTGAGAAGTAAAATAAATGAGGGCAGTACATTTACCATAGAATTAAATATTTAATCAATTATGGAAGGGAAAAGACATATTATAATTGTTGAGGACGATATAAGTATTCTTATGGGCCTTAAAGATAATTTAATCGCAGAAGGCTACACGGTTAAAACTGCTGATAATGGTAAAGAAGGGTTTAAATTGGCCAGCGAAAATGATTTTGATCTATTACTTCTTGATGTTATGCTACCCGGAATGAATGGATTTGAGATATGTAAAAAGATTAAGTTAGAGAAACCTTTAAAACCGATAATCATGTTGACGGCAAGAAGCTCTGAAATGGATAAAATAGCCGGGTTGGATTACGGAGCGGATGATTATATCACAAAGCCATTTAGTATTTCTGAATTGCTTGCCCGAATTAGAGCTATTTTAAGAAGAGCTTATCCGCTTAAGGAAAAATTAGAGAAATTTTCTTTTGATAGTATAAAGATCGACTTTAAAAAGATGACGGCTTTTGTTGATGAAAAAGAGGTTCGATTTACTAAAAAGGAGTTCTTAATTCTTAAACACTTTATTGAGCATGAAGGAGAAGTAGTTCACCGGCATGATTTATTGAATGAAGTTTGGGGATATGATAAAATTCCATCCACAAGAACTGTCGATAATTCTATTTTAGAAATTAGGAAGAAAATTGAAAAAACCCCTTCAAATCCAAAACATATCATAAGTATTAGTGGTGTTGGGTATCGGTTTATTTCGGGAAATTTATAAACTTTTTCACAGGCATATCACGAATACACAAACCAATAGAATTTCTTCATTTTACTGATTTATCTGCTCAAAAGTTGAGGTTAAATTAAATGATTATTCGGGCCGATTCTGAATAATTAAAACGCTGTTTTTTTTTGGTACAATAAAGCTTCCTATAATTTTTTTATTTTCTGTAAGCAGGTCATATTTTTCACCGATTTTGGGTCGGGCAAAGATTGTAGACATTGATTCGATTTTATCAGGGACGAAATGGCCCCTTTCACCAAGCCTGCTTCTCAAATAAAACCTTTCTTCCAGATTGTTTTTGATATACAAATTTGATAAATCAGCTATTTTTTTATACACAGGATATCTTGTTTTAGCTTCTGGTTCAATATTTGAAAAATTGTCGGGAATTAAATCCATTAAATATATGGTATCCAGTGGCTGAATATTTTGGTTGCATGAATGTATAATATCAATATCACGACCTCCATCAATTTCTTCCAATAAGTTGAACACCATCATAGCATTGTAAATATAGTTATGCAAGTTTCTTACGAAACTGTCTTGTGTATACCTGCGCCATAGCATGGCATCATTTTTAAAAGAATCAGAATTCATAAAAAACGCTATCTTTTCATCTTCTGATAGGGTATAAAATTTGTGTTGTAATGCCCATCTCTCCAACATTCGAAAAGTATAGTCAGTTACATATTTATTAATTGTAATAAAAAATGGGCTATAACCTATATAAACATTTTGCAAAAAAGGCATTAAACTGTTATATTTTTCAGGAATCATATTAAGGTTGGGGCTCAACACGTTATATCCGTTATCAGATAAATCAAAGAGTTTGTAGTAATATAATAAATAAAACAGATCAGCATTTTCTTTAAACATTTCTTTGGTTACCTTATTATTCATAACCAATTGAATAAGGGAGTCCCTTTTGTTGTAAAAGGCTATTGTACGTTCAGCTTTTTGAATATCATCAATTAGATTAATTTTGATCTCTTTGAAACCAACTTCAATTTTTCTTTCGATAATGATTTTGGAATTGTGGTTGTCTATTGCAAGGGCAATAAGAATACCAATTACAACAAGAATGATCTCCCCGATAGCATATTTAAGGTACTTGTAGGATTGACTATTAGCTATCAGATCACGACGGATTTTACGAAAGAAATGAAGCATAGGGGTATAATAAGTTAAACCCTTCAAGTTATGAAGTATAAATAATATATAGCATGATAAATATCAGGGAATGAGTATTTTACCTATTCGGCTTGAGTCCATTTCAGACGGTAGGAATAAGGACTAAGCCTGCCTGCCGCAGGCAGGATTTAAGCAAGGATTAAGTTTTAAGCAAAATAGGGCAACGTTATTCAGGCAAGGTCATTTCTTTAACCCGAAACCCTTAGCACTTCTCAAGTACCATAGCAATACCTTGTCCAACACCGATACACATGGTGCACAGCGCTCTTTTTGCATCTGAATTCGTCATTTGGTAGTATGCACTGGTTACAAGTCTGGCTCCACTCATTCCCAAAGGGTGCCCCAGTGCAATGGCTCCTCCTAAAGGATTGATTCTGGGATCATCATCTTGTAAACCTAATTCACGGATACAGGCTAATGACTGTGAAGCAAAAGCTTCATTGAGTTCTATAAGGTCCAGATCCTTTAAATTCAATCCTAATTTTTTCAACAACTTTTGTGTTGCAGGAACAGGTCCCATTCCCATGATACGTGGAAGTACACCTACCGTTGTCATGCCCAGGATTTTTACTTTGGGCTTTAAATTGTATTTTTTTACAGCATCTGCTGAAGCGATTAGTAAAGCAGCAGCTCCATCATTAACACCTGAAGCATTGCCAGCAGTAATGCTTCCGTTTTCACCGGTTATTGACCTTAAACTGCCTAACTTTTCCAGAGAAGTTAAACGAGGGTGTTCGTCTTTGGAGACTTCCAGGGTATCTTTTTTACCTTTAGAAACAGTTACCGGTATAATTTCTCGAGCAAGTAAACCATTTTGTTGGGCCTGATGCGCTTTTTCCTGACTATTTTGCGAAAACATATCTTGATCTGCTCTGCTAATTTTGAAATCATCAGCAATATTTTGAGCAGTTTGAATCATCCCTTCAGTGCCATACATTTTATCCAGTTTCTTGTTTACAAACCGCCACCCTATGGTGGTGTCATAAGTTTTGATGTCTCGTGAAAATGGCTTAGTTGCTTTATCGGTAACAAATGGAGATCGAGACATGCTTTCTACGCCTCCAGCTATCATAATTTCGGTTTCCCCCGCTTTAATTGCCCTGGCAGCTATTCCGATGGCGTCCATACCAGAGCCACATAGCCTGTTTATTGTTGAACCAGGCACGGTTTCTGAATAACCGGCAAGCAAGGAAGCCATTCTGGCAACATTTCTATTGTCTTCTCCAGCTTGATTAGCGCAGCCCATGATAATATCATCAATGGCAGTCCAGTCCATGTCTGGATTTCTATCCATTAATGCTTTTAACGGAATTGCAGCTAAATCATCCGTTCTCACTGATGAAAGAGAGCCACCATATCTACCAACTGGTGTTCTAATGGCATCACAAATAAATACGTCTCTCATGGTCTTATTTATTAATTCAATTGTTCAATTTTGGGCTTAATAAGTTTAAATCCATTCAATAGTGCTTCTGACAATTGATCTACATTCTTTTGGGTCAAAGTTGTAGCCAACATACAGGAACAAGTATTGATCATTATTATTTTTTCTTTGTGGAACAGGTAGTCGATCAATTCGTTTATGATCATTTTTTCTTGTTTTGATTGAAAAGCTTCTCGATAATACATTGGGGGCTTCTCAAGTAAATGTAATCTAAACATCGAACCTGCTCCGGTTATACTAATTGGTACATCAGCAATTTTTATAGCTTCTTCAATTTGTTTTCGGGCGGTCATTGTTAGTGCATTTAGACGCAAAACAGCTTGTTCATCAAACATTTCCATTGCAATTCGACCCGCTGTTGAGGATATTGGATTAGCAGAAAAGGTCCCTGATTGAGGGTGCCTTAAAAAGGTTTGTCTAGGATCCATGACATCCATGATTTCAGATTTCCCCGCCAGGGCTCCAGAAGGGAATCCACCTCCAATAATTTTACCGAGAGCAGTCAAATCAGGCTTGTGGATATAATCGTGTTGTGCGCCTGAATAATTGACGCGAAATGAAACCACCTCGTCGAAAACCATAAGCGCATTGTTTTTCCTTGTCCAATTATATATTGCCTCAATAAACTGACTGGTGGCAGGAAAAAGTCCTACCCGATGAGGAACGGGATCAATAATAACACAAGCAATCTGATCGGTATTTTGATCCAATAGTTTGATGGTCTTTTCAACGTCATTAAAAGGGAAAATTATTACATCGTCAAG
>JAUXCI010000120.1 GCA_030618945.1 Flavobacteriaceae bacterium | reverse complement strand
GATCCTTATAAAACACCAATGATGATTTACCCGGCCACTCATTATACCATGGGAGGTATATGGGTTGACTATAATTTGATGACCACTGTTCCTGGTTTGTATTGTATTGGGGAAGCTAATTTTTCAGATCACGGAGCCAACAGATTAGGGGCCTCAGCCTTGATGCAAGGTTTGGCCGATGGTTATTTTGTATTGCCATACACCATAGGAGATTATTTAGCCGCTGACATTCGAACTGGAAAAATTCCTACTGATGGCCCGGAATTTGAAGCCGTTGAGAAAGAAGTAAAAGATAAACTGGATTTTTTCATCAATAATGAGGGAACGAATACCGTTGATTATTACCATAAAAAACTTGGAAAAGTAATGTGGGATAAAGTTGGAATGGCTCGAAACGCCAAACACCTTAAAGAGGCAATTAAGGAAATTCATGATATCAGAGAAGATTTCTGGAAAAATGTAAAAGTTAAAGGGAAACTAGATGAGTTAAACCCTGAATTGGAGAAAGCAGGTAGAGTAGCAGATTTTCTGGAATTAGGAGAGTTATTTGCCAAAGATGCCCTGGAGCGTGAAGAATCTTGTGGAGGTCACTTCCGTGAGGAACACATTACTGATGATGGTGAAGCTAAAAGAGATGATAAGAACTTCGCCTACGTTGCTGCCTGGGAATACACAGGGAAACCAAGTGAAGCCATTTTACACAAAGAAGAATTGGAATTTAAAGATATTGAATTGAAAACGCGTTCCTATAAATAAAAAGACATTATGAATTTAACGTTAAAAATTTGGAGACAAAAAGGGCCGAAGGATAAAGGTCAAATAGTCGATTATAAAGTAACTGATATTTCGGAGCATATGTCTTTTTTAGAAATGATGGATGTGTTGAATGAAAGTCTGGTTGCGAAGAACGAGGACCCAATTGCTTTTGATCATGACTGTAGAGAAGGTATTTGCGGAACATGTTCCCTACACATAAATGGTGAGCCACATGGGCCAGACAGAGGAATTACTACTTGCCAGTTGCACATGAGAATGTTCAACGATGGTGATACTATTTATATCGAACCATGGAGAGCCAAGGCTTTTCCTGTGATTAAGGATCTTGTTGTTGACAGAACTGCTTTTGAAAGAATTCAACAAGCGGGTGCTTTTATATCTGTGAATACTTCTGGTAATACCCAAGATGCGAACTCCTTACCCATTCCAAAGCATGATGCTGACCTTTCAATGGATGCAGCTGCATGTATTGGCTGTGGAGCTTGTGTGGCTTCGTGTAAAAACTCATCTGCCATGTTGTTTGTTGGCGCCAAAGTATCTCAATTTGCTTTATTACCACAAGGTAAAGTGGAGGCAAAAGAGCGGGTAATGAATATGGTTAAACAAATGGACGAAGAAGGTTTTGGTAATTGTACCAATACCGGAGCCTGCGAAATAGAATGCCCAAAAAATATCTCTTTGGAGAACATCGCTCGTATGAATAGAGAGTTTCTAAAAGCTTCGATCTAAACAATGATTTTGGTTTATATCCTGAGCGGCCTATTTAATTTTTCGTCTTTTTGCATCAAGGCAAAAGGACAAATAAAAACAATATCCTTTATGTTAATAAGGAGCCCAGTATCAATACAAAGAATAAAAAGATTTGATTGAAGAGACCCGTTATATAATAAAGGTTGGCTAAAAAGCAGTATTTTAGTGGGTACTTAAAGCTATAAGCACATGCCTACGTTTCTCTCAAATATTTCCTCAAAATTACCCGATGCCACAACTAGTATTTTCGCTGTAATGAGTAAAATGGCTCATGAGGAACAAGCGATTAATCTGTCTCAGGGCTATCCTGATTTTCCTTCTTCTCCTCAATTGATAGAACTTGTTACTAAGGCCATGAGGGAGGGCTATAATCAATATGCCCCAATGCCCGGTATCTTTTCATTAAGAGGCGTTATTGCTGATAAGATATTAAGTCTTTATGGAGCTGAGTATAACCCTGAAACGGAGATTACCATTACGGCCGGCGCTACCCAGGCTATTTATACAATTATTACTGCAATGGTTCAAACAGGTGATGAGGTTGTCATTTTTGCCCCTGCTTATGATTGCTATGATCCGGCAGTTAGAATTAATGGAGGAAAAACAGTTGAAATAGAATTAAAAGCACCTGATTTTAAGATAGACTGGCAATTAGTGAAAGCTTCGTTGAGCGAAAGGACTAAAATGATCATTATCAATACACCGCACAACCCCACTGGGACTGTAATGAGCAAGGATGACATGAAGCAACTGGAAGACCTGGTTAAAAATACGGATATCGTAGTTTTAAGTGATGAGGTATATGAACATATTGTTTTTGATGGAGAAGCGCACCAAAGTGTTGCCAGATTTCCGGGTTTAGCAGAGAGAAGTTTTCTGGTGGCCTCTTTTGGTAAGACGTTTCATAATACCGGCTGGAAAATGGGTTATTGCGCTGGTCCGGCTGCCTTAATGGCGGAATTTAGAAATGTGCATCAGTACAATGTTTTTAGCGTAAATCACCCCGTTCAAAGGGCTTTGGCAACTTATATGAAATCATCGGAGAACTACCTTTCTCTGTCTGAATTTTTTCAGCAAAAGAGGGATTTATTTCTGAGTGCAATAGAAAAGTCAAAATTTAGTTTCAAACCTTCTAAAGGAACTTATTTTCAGTTACTTGAATATAAAGCCATATCAAATGACAACGATATAGAACTGGCAAAAAGATGGACCAAAGAGAAAAAAATTGCTTCCATTCCTATTTCGGTTTTTTATAAACAGGGGGTTGATAATAAGTATTTGCGTTTTTGTTTTGCCAAAAGTGACGAAACTTTAATGAGGGGCGCTGAGATATTGAATAAAATTGATTGATAAAATACAGAGTATGAATATGGCACTTACTATTAGTATGGTTCAAACCGATACAGTCTGGCAAGATGTTGGTCGGAATTTGGAAAGATTGTCTCTTAAGTTGGATGGTATATCAAATGATACTGATGTAGTCATGCTTCCTGAGTTATTTTCTACTGGATTTACAATGCAGGCTGATGAAGTGGCCGAACCCATGAACGGAAAAGCAGTTGTATGGATGCAGTATCAGGCTTCAAAGAAGAACTGTCTTGTTATAGGAAGTTTGCTTATTGGGGAATCTGGGAATTTTTATAACCGGTTGATTGTAGCTTTTCCAAGCGGTGAATTGAAGCATTATGACAAGCGGCATTTGTTTTCTTTTGCCGGAGAGGATAAGATTTTTAATCCAGGAACTGATCGGTTGATTTTTGATTATAAAGGTTTTAGAATCTGCCCTTTGATTTGTTATGACCTTAGATTTCCGGTCTGGTCTAGAAATACCGACAATATTGATCTTTTATTATTTGTGGCCAATTGGCCAGACGCAAGAATGCTTGCCTGGGATACTTTATTAAAGGCCAGGGCTATTGAAAACCTTTGTTATGTAGCTGGACTTAATAGAGTTGGAGTTGATAATAATGATTTGGTTTATACAGGGCATTCGGCGCTTTTTGACGCCATGGGAGCAACCTTGTTGACTTTGAACCCTGGAAAAGAGGAAATTAAATCTTTTTCAATTGATAAAAGACACCTTGAACAAGTGAGAGACAAATTTCGCTTTCTTGAAGATAAAGATACATTTAAAATCGACTAGCTTATTTCTTTAGCAGGGTTTAGTTTTATCAAGGCCTCGTTAATGGTATGTTCAGTTTTTTCAAACAAGGCTTCAAAAGACATTGAATCGGCTTTGATAGGCTCATGTGCTTCCATCGTTACCTTTATTCCTACACCCAAAGGAAATGATCCTTTTCGTACGAGTCGCCATGAGTTATTGATAGAGAGCGGAATAATATATGTGGAGGGCGCTTTTTTCACCAGCATTTTTAAACCACTTTCCCTAAATGATTTTGGAACTCCCGTTTTACTTCTTGTTCCTTCAGGAAAAATAACTGCAGTCAATTTATTTTCTTCCACCTTTTGACCAAATTTCACCAAAGTACTTATGGCTTGTCTTGGATCATTTCTGTCAATCAAGACATTATCGCCATGTCTTAAATTATAAGAAACACTTGGAATACCCTTCCCCAGCTCTTTTTTAGAAACAAAGTTGGGAAAGGATTTTCTAAAACCCTTATACATAGGAGGAATATCATAAGTACTTTGATGGTTTGAAACTATAATGATAGGAGCATTTTTAGGAATGGGATGCTTATTGATAAACTTCACTCTTGAAAATAAAAAACACAAGCTCCAGGTTAGTAGTATATTCATGACTATAACAGAACCTCTATGGGCCTTTTTCCCAAAAATATTAAAAGCAACCTATTGAATCGGGTGAAAAATAAGCAAAACGCCTCCAAAGGCGATATAGTGCAATACCGACAATGGATATGAAATGAGTTTTAAAAATTGTGCCATTTTCTTAAGCCTAATTTAGATTCTAAAAATTACTGATCAAGGCTTCTTAAAGCCCTAACCAAATAGCCCATGGAATACGGCTTAGAACAAACAGCAAGGCAATTCCGTAGTACAAAGCAATGGTTTTGAATTTACCAGTATCAGTCGTCTGCTTTTTATGCTTGGAGAAACCGACAGTAAGAACGGTAATAGCCAAGATCATCATTAAAGGATGTTCAACAATAAATAATCTGATTTCAGGATCTTTCATTGTGGCACCCATTCCGTGATCCATTAAATAAGCAAATTGAGCAGAAACAAAATAGCCAATCAAGCCAATGATCAGTTGCAAATGCGCAACAATCAAGGTGAATAGAGAGACTCTGAGGTCTTTGTCTTTAAATTCTTTTTTTGAAGTCAATCCGATAAAGGCATTTACAACGGCATAGATCAAGATGATCAAGGTAATATAGGCCCAGCCAGAATGTAGCATTTTAATCATGATATAAAAGTTTTTTAATTAGTAGCGCAAAAGTAATCAAAATTAAAAACCTACACTTTAATTGTTTAAAAAGTGTAGGTTTAAAAAAGTCGTATGATTAAATTCTTAGAATCTAAATCTTATTGCAGTGTTCCAAGATCTTCCCCAACCGAAGAATACACGGTTTCCTGTATCTACTCCTTCCCATTGGTCACCTGTAGATCCTCTGTCGCCGTCAAAAAGGTTAGTATCAGCTTCTGAAATGTATACAGTGTCAAAAACATTATTCACATTTACGCTAAACTCCATAGACATGCCACCTTTCCAATGCCAGTTATAATTTATACGAGCATCCATAAGGTTAAATGAAGGTAATTCCAATGAACCGTTATTATCCTCTGTGTCAAAATCAGTAACATCAATGGCGGCATACAAATTACTCGCGTACCTCCAGTTCAAGCCAGCATTAAAGTTTTTGAAGAAAGTGTAATTTGCACCTAAGGCAGCAGTGGTTTGTGCTGCGTCACCTACTTTTACTCCATCCAGGTATAATGTTGTAGAACCAACATAATTTTGATTATCATCAAAAAGATCAGCATCTGCGTCCCCTTCGTATTGCCAGTCACCAAAAGAGGCCATACCAGTGATACTTAAATTATCCAAAACTTTCCAAAGAAAATCAAGTTCAAGACCCATGTGAACTTGAGTTATACCTTGATAATTAGCAGATCCTCTAAATTCATTTTCTTCACCAGGATTTAAGGTCACACCTGAAGATACAAATCTGTCTGCCCAAGAAGTTCTGTATATATTGGCATTGGCCGAAAAAGCAGCACTTCTGTAACCATAACCCAATTCAACTCCAATAATTTTTTCATTAACTAAATCAGGATTCAGGTTGTTTCCATAATTGATAAATACAGCACCAAATTTAGGTTGTTTAGAATAATAACCCGTATTAAAGAAGACATTATGATTTTCATTGATATTATAATTTATACCACCCTTAACATTTCCTCCGGCAATGTTCTCTTTAACTGATTCCTGGTCTTCAGGGAGATACTGAAAATAATCAACACGTTGAAAGGCTTGATTTGAAACCGAACCTTGGATAAAAGCAGAAATGGTTTCATTGGTATATTCAACTTGTCCAAATACTCCAGACCAGCCCACTAAACCATCATTATAATAATCAATTTTTTCCTGACTTTCAATGTCATCCCATGGATTCCAGCTAGCAGTTGCCTCAACAAATTCATCCTGCTCAATCACATTAGGTCGGTCATTAATGTTGTCATAATCAATATAATTGTCAGCACCTAATACGGTATTAACAGTTCTATAATGGATCCCTTTATAAGATCTTAGATCAAGCCCTACGTCAAAAGCCCAATTCTCGTTGATATCATCATGGAAATTGATGATGGCCCCGTACCAGTTATGTGAATTCATTGAACTTCTTCTTGAGATACCATTGTCTGATCCTCTACTACCACCACCATCAGGATGTCCGCTATTACCTGTGTTTGAGAAAGCCCCTTCAAATTCGGTTCTGTCATCACCAAAACGTGGAACAGTTCCACCAGAGTTCCATTTAACAATATCGTCAAAATTCACCCTACCATTTTTGTCTTTAAATGTGCCGTAGTACCCACGTTGGTTATTGATCTCACCAATATCACCTGTTCCACCACCACGGCCCCAAGAGGCATAAGCTACGGTTGACAATCTCATTTTTTCATTAAGCACCCATTCCCAGTTAAGTGACATAACGGGTTTGTGGTAGAAGTTTCTTCTCCAGGTAAATTCTTTTCCATCTAGTAATCCCCAGTCTGAATTGTATTTTCCATTCGGAGTAGTAGCAGTAGGATCTGGTCCGTCTTGCTGATATAATTGATGGTCTGCAATTGAAGGAGCATAAGATTTTTGATGGTGCCATTGAGGGGCTCCTGTAAATATGAATTGCAGGTCATGTTTGTCATTTATTTTATAACCTAAACCAATAAAATAGTTGCTACCGTCATATTTGGTTCCATTTACATAACCATCACCTTGAGAATGGCTGAGCAATACACTGGCTGAAAAACCACTTTCCAATAAACCTGTGTTATAAGAACCAAGTACTTTAACAGAATTATCATTACCAAAAGAAGTAGCAAAACTACCTCCTTCACGAGCCGTAGAAGTTTTTGTAATTACGTTAATGGTTCCCCCAACTGATGAAATAGCAAGTTTAGAAGCACCAAGTCCACGTTGTACCTGCATTGCTGTAGTAACATCGGCTAATCCGGCCCAGTTAGACCAGTATACCCATCCGTTTTCCATGTCATTTACAGGTTGACCGTTGATCATAACGGCTGTATTTGCCTGGTCGAATCCACGAATATTGATCCTGGAATCACCCCAACCACCACCTTGTTTGGTTGCATAAACCGAAGGAGTAAGATTTAAGATTTCAGGAAGCTCCTGTGTTCCAAGATTTTTTTGAATATCAACAGCTCTTATCGTTGATACTGCAACAGGAGTTTGCCTGTCTTTAGCAATGTCAATAGTTCCGGTGACTACCACTTCTTCTAACACGTTTTCATCACCTGATAAGGTAATAGAACCCGCATCAATGTCTTGACCGCTTACAGCAGTAAAGGCAAATTTTGTTGTCACCATTCCAACAAAAGTTATTTCTAATACACCACTTCCTTCCTGTACTTTAATGGAAAATTTTCCATCAAAATCAGAGGTGGTACCATTAG
>JAUXCI010000200.1 GCA_030618945.1 Flavobacteriaceae bacterium | reverse complement strand
TGCCAGTGATCCTCATTAGTCCAGAATTTAGCGTTTATAAAGGCCGGTTCATATCCGGTGCCATTTTTATTCATTTGAATGCTTCCTCCACAATGATCAAAATGAAGATGGGTAAGAAATACATCCGTGATGTCGT
This sequence comes from Flavobacteriaceae bacterium, assembly GCA_030618945.1. Classification (GTDB taxonomy): domain Bacteria; phylum Bacteroidota; class Bacteroidia; order Flavobacteriales; family Flavobacteriaceae; genus Lutimonas. The sequence goes on along the minus strand of JAUXCI010000200.1, from coordinate 5,012 downwards.
TTCTGTGAAAACCGATTTTTTTTAAGGAGCTGTCAAGATTTTCATCCCCGAAAGGGAAATAATAACTAAAGAATTTTTCACTTTGCTTGTCGCCGGTGCCATTATCGATAAGAATCAGCTTATTCCCATCTTCTATAAGCATACACCTCAAGCTCATGTCAATGAGGTTATTGGCGTCAGCAGGATTGGTTTTTTGCCATATCACTTTAGGCACAACGCCGAACATGGCACCACCATCCAACTTAAAGTTACCGGTTTCAATTGGGTAAACCTGCATGAGCAATTTTTTGATTGACAAATATGCAAAAAATAGCGCAAAATAGTGTTAAATAAAACAAAAAACCTCATTAGCAAAATTGAGCTAATGAGGTCTTAATTAAGAGGCGTCAAGCGGATTCGAACCGCTGTACGAGCTTTTGCAGAGCTCTGCCTAGCCGCTCGGCCATGACGCCAAAATGAGCATGCAAATTTAAATAAAAATTTAAGGATAGCAACAATTAATCTGACTTTTACAAACACAAGATTTTAAAGGCGCTAAAATCATAGTATTAATTTATTGACTAAATTTGCATGCTTTAGATTGCGCCTGTAAAAATTGAATTATCATGTCAAATAAAATAAAAGTATTTCTAGGAATTTTGGCCGTTGTAGGGGCTATTGTTCTATGGAGAGTCTATGCGATAAATTTTAATTATAGATTTACCGAGGTTAAAAAGGATAAGGTTTATAGATCGGCTGCGATTCCTCCTGAGAAGTTGGAAAGTTACTTGACGGAATATGGTATCAAGACCATTGTTGATCTTAGAATCGGGGACTTTCAAGATGAATTGAACGGAGGTAAAACCGAACAGATCATGGCCGAACAAGAAGTTGCAGATAGAATGGACGGTGTAGAACACATTAATATTCCTACCCTTCAGGTTCCGGCCGACAGTACCCTGACAGATTTCTATAAAATAATGAGTGATTCAACAAAATATCCTGTTTTGATCCATTGCCATGACGGAATTGGAAGAGCAGTTTTATTTGGCGCTTTATACAATATTGAATATGAAGATTACAGCAATGAAGAAGCCAGGCAAGACACAAGAATGATCGTCCCGTTTAGTAATTTTGGAAAGGATTCCAGGAAGGGAAAATACCTTATAAGCTACAAAAAAAGACTCGGTTCAAAAGATTCTTTACACTAATGAATCTTTAATAAATACGCTTTTTTTAATTGAGATGCTCTCGTGTTAGGATTTAAAAAAGGTAGGGAAAGCATGGTAATTCTATAGTGAGGAGTCTCAAAACTTTCATCCCACTGGATATCATTTTCTTTTAATTTCTCAATATCCTTGTCATACACAAAAATCCATTTTCCATGATGTTTTTTTATTTCTGACAATGAAATTTCAGGAGTTTGCCTCTTGGTATAAAAACTAAGGGTCCAGCTGTGAGCGTCTTCAAATAAATAAATATCTTCAGTATTGATCTTATTGTCCTCAATGATCGTAACCATATTATTACCGGCCTGGTATTGTAAGAGCTTAGGGTAGAACTGCGTGTTCAGGCTAAAGTTTAAGAAGACAGAAAACAGTACCGAAACCGTGATGATTTTATACAGATGTTCTTTTTTTTGAAACAAAGTATAAATCAAGAGTGAAAATAAAGCCAAGTATACTAACAAGAGAGGTACTGATGGCAAGTGGAAAACCATAAAAATGAGGATGAGACTCAAGCTTGTTGCCAAAATTACTATCACGTATTGAACCGTCAAAAGTCGTTTTAACTGCTTGACCTTTTTTTCTTTAAACAAGTAAACCAAATAACCTGCAAGTAAAACTGCTAAAACTGGAAACAGGCTATTCATATAATGGGGTAATTTGGACTTCGAGGTATTGATGATGATCATGGTCAGCCAGAATCCTCCAAGAGTCAGGAATTCCATTCCTTTCAGATATTTAAATTTTGATGTAAGGAATTGCCGACTGCGATCAAAAATAGCCACATAGGTAATAAAGGCCCAGGGCAAAAAGGCCCAAAGTAGGGTATGGAAGAAGAAAAAATAATCTGTATTGTTACTTTCAAATCCAGAACCTGTCAATCTGTTAAAGCTCTGATCCCAAAAAATAAATTTGATGCCCGAAACATGAGTTTGCCCGTTAACCACTTTATCAGGATGGATATCGAACTGCATGTAATAAGCATATAACATGGGTAGGATAGTTAAAAGGAATGCCAGTAGTCCAACAATCACTTTCCATGACCACAGTCTTTTCCATTTTCGCGTATACAAAAGGTGGCAAAAAACAGGAATGGCTATAAAAAAAATACCTAAAAGTCCTTTTGTGCTAAAAGCAATTGCCGTACCAACAGAACCCAAAACGGCATGTAACAAATACCCTTTGTTGATGTAGGCAGCCAATTGCCACAAAGCAAAAATACTGGCGCCGGTCAAAACGGCATCTGTTCTAACATCATGATTGGCAAGTATGATTGCCTGGGCTGATAAAAAGATCAAAGCAGCCAAGTGCCCCGCCATTTTTCCGTATAATTCTTTTGCGAGTCCAAAACTGGAATAGGCGCCCAAAACAGTAAAAAGGAGTGCTGGTATCCGATACGCCCAATGGGAAACCCCAAATATTTTAAACGATAAAGCCCCCAGCCAAAAGTGCATATGAGGTTTGTCTAAATATTCTTCAAAACCTTTAAAGAGATGAATAAAATCATTTTTTAAATACATACGCATGGCCATAGTGGCATGCTGAGCCGAGTCGTTTTCCATCAAAGGAATAAACAATCCTGATACATAAACCAAGGCTAAAAGCGCGTATAAAAAAGTAAGATTTTTGCTGGATAAAATCGAAGGCATGAATAGAATGGATAAGATTGGATCTGCTAATATGATCCCGACAGCTATCAGGATGAGGTAAAATTAAGATAATAATATCATTAATCAAGATAATTATACTAATTTTAGTCCCGATTTATTTCTTATGAAAAAAGACTCTTTTCTCTCCATAGTGATCCCTGTTTACAACGAAGAAGGCAATATTGAACTGCTTACGAAAGGGATTGAAGACGCCTTGACCGACTTTAAATACGAGATTATTTTTATTGATGATTACTCTACAGACAATACTCGTCAAGACGTAAAAAACATGAAGAACCCTTCTGTTGTTTTAATAGAAATGAAAAAGAATTATGGTCAAAGTTCTGCCTTGATGGCTGGAATTGAATATGCGCATGGAGATTATATCGTTACTATGGATGGGGATATGCAAAATGACCCTTCTGATATTCCAATGATGATGGATGTTTTACAAGATGGAGACTATGATGTTGTAACAGGAATCAGGCAAAAGAGGCAAGATACGCTTATACGTACTTTTCCTTCGAAAATTGCCAACTATATTATTAAGAAGACAACCAAACTAGATATAAAAGATCACGGATGTGCCTTAAAGATTTTCACTAAAGAGACGGCTAATGAACTGAATCTCTATGGAGAGTTACATCGCTTTATTGCCTTGATGGCTCATATGAATGGGGCTCGGTTAACAGAGGTGAAAGTGAAGCATCATTCCAGAAAATTTGGCGTATCCAAATACGGCCTTGGGCGAACAACCAAGGTAATCAATGACCTTTTACTGATTTTGTTTCAAAGAAAATATTTGCAAAAACCTATTTATCTTTTTGGTAATGTAGGAATCTTCTTATTTGGTCTTGGAAGTATATTCAGTGTATATCTTTTGATTGTCAAGTTGATGGGAAATGATATAGGAAACAGGCCTTTGTTGATCTTAAGTGTACTATTGATTTTAGTAGGTATTCAATTATTTACTATTGGTATAGTGACTGATTTACTGATGAAAACCTACTACGAATCTCAGAACAAACGCCCCTACAATATTAGAAAAATCACAAGCATTGAAAACGAATAAGAAAAAAACGCTATCTACTATATTTAAAATAGCCATCAGTGTTTTCTTGTTGTATTTCGTGTTTACCAAAATAAAATTCGCAGATGTTTGGATAATCATCCAAGGCGTCAAATGGTCATTTATAGTTTTGTCGATTTTACTATTTCTGACTTCACAATGGGTTTCTGCTAAACGACTCCTGCTATTTTTTAAAGCATCTGGTTTTCAATTGTCGGCAAATAGTAATTATGCACTTTATCTGGTGGGGATGTTCTATAATTTTTTTATTCCCGGCGGAATTGGGGGTGACGCATATAAGATCTATAAGCTCCATAAGAAATTCCAGTGGAGTGTCAAGAGCCTATCTGCTGCTGTATTTATGGATCGTTTTATGGGCCTCACAGCTATTGGTCTCATTCTTTTTTCAATCAGCTTTGAGCTCTTGCCAAAACCATGGACTTTCTTTATAATACCGATTGGAATACTGCTGGTTATAGGAGCTTCGTATTTTTTCACCCTGTATTCCTTCCCAAAGTTTAAGCAAATTTATTTATTTGGCCTTTTGAGTTCTTTACTTGTTCAACTTTTGCAAGTGGGGTCTGTTATTTGCATTATTTATAGTTTGGACGTGCCACAAAACGTCATGAGTTATGTGCTTGTTTTCTTAGTATCATCCGTACTGTCTATTTTCTCTTTTGCTGGAATAGGGATTAGAGAATTCGTATTCTATGAGGCTTCCAAAATGTTAGAAATTGATAGTTCGCAAGCCGTGACTATAGGCCTCCTTTTTTCGATAATAACAGCCTTTGTTTCACTATTTGGAATCATATATCATTTTAGAACACCTGAATTATATCTGGAAGAAAATGAATGTGACTAACGGATTCTTTCCATAATGATGGAAACCATTTCTACGTTGCCACCTATGGGAGGGTTTAATTTGGAAACCTTGATTTTAGCTTTGTTGACCAAAGGGATTTCCAATAAAATTCGATCTAATATCAGGGTAGCTACCGTTTCAAGTAATTTGGTGCGAACCGCCATTTCCTCTTTTACGATTTTGTTGAGATGCACATAATCAACGGTATCAGCCAAATGATCGGTTTT
>JAUXCI010000099.1 GCA_030618945.1 Flavobacteriaceae bacterium | reverse complement strand
TTTATTATTTAATTCAGCATAATCCTTATTCGCTTCGGCTATCAAAGAAGAATTTGGATACCTATCAATATAATTTTGATAAGCTGTCAAAGCTTTATAAGTATCCTCCTGATCTCTGCTATAAATGGGAGCCGCCAAATAATAACTTTTTGCACTGTAATATGCAGCTTCCTCTACTTTACTACTCTCAGGATAATTAGTGATGAATTTTGAAAAATAATACGATGACATGGAATAGTTCTCAGTCTGGAAATAACTATCAGAGATCATATACTGAATTCTCTCCATCTGAGGTTTATTTGCATAAGGCCCCATAATCTTTTCAAATAACTCAATCGCTCTCTTATAATCCTTTTTTTCATACATCTGCACCGCCATCTTATACCTATCAACATTTAATCCTTTGTTCAGTACAGTACTGTATTCACTGCATGAACCCAGAAAAAAGGCTATGATTAATATAAACGCTAAATTTTTCATTTTTTGCATGTTGGCAAAATTACTCTTTTAAAACGGAATTATAAAAAATATTTTTTATCCTTTACCCTTTATTTATACTATTTATAAAATACTGATTTACATCAATATAGCATACTAATTAATTATTGAGGTGCTTCAACTGCGCCTACTAATAATTTAACATCGTTGTCAAACAAGTACAAGCCTCCTTTATCATCACCGATTAGATTGATCTTATCCAAAATATTTCTGGCAAGAGCTTCTTCTTCAATTTGCTCCGCAACATACCATTGTAGGAAATTATGCGTCGCGTAATCTCTCTGGTCTAAGGTAATTCCAACCAAATCATTAATCTTTTGTGAAACCATGACTTCATGATCAAAAAGTGTTTGGAACATTTCTTTAAATGACCCAAAGCTTACTGGTGGTTTTACCAAGGCTGAAACCTGGGCATGCCCCCCTCTTTCATTAACAAACTTTACCAATTTAAGCATGTGCATTCTTTCTTCATCAGAATGGGCATACATAAAAGATGCTACACCTTCAAAACCTTGATTTTCAGCCCATGAAGCCATTGCTAAATATATTTGTGAGGACTCAGCTTCAATCCTGATCTGCTCATTTAACGCTTTTTCAATTATATCAGAAACCATTTTTTATTTTTTAAATTCGGACACAAAGGTATTAATTTTTTGTTGTAATTCCGGCGATGCGCAAACTAGTGGTAATCTAACTTCAAGTCCGGAAATCTTTAATGCGTGTAACATGGCCTTAACCCCTGAAGGATTACCTTCCTTAAATATCAAATCAATGCCCTCCATCAGGGCATAAAAGGATTTAAAAGCACCTCGGGGTTCAGCTTGTATCCCCAAACGGATCATGTCACTAAATTCCTTTGGCAAGGCCTGCCCCACAACAGAAATCACTCCTGCACCTCCTGCCAACACCAATGACAAAGCCAGTTTATCCTCTCCGCAAATGATTAAAAAATCAGCTGGTTTTCCCTTTATCAATTCCAAAACCTGTTCCAAATCACCAGCAGCTTCCTTTATCCCGATAATATTTTCAAAATCTCTTGCGAGCCTCAAAACTGTTGCGGGAGCCATATTGCTACCAGTTCTCGGCGGAACATTATATAGGATTACCGGCAAGGGGCTGGCTTCCGAAATTAATCTAAAATGCTCATATATACCTTCCTGAGAAGGTTTATTATAATATGGAGAAACCGATAAAATGGCTGAAAATCCATCAAAATTACCATGATGCAAATCATCGACCAGTTGCCTGGTATTATTTCCACCAAGGCCTACTACCAAAGGTAACCTGCCATTATTAACTTCGACCACTTTGGCCTTAACATGTTCTTGTTCATCTTTTGTCAGGGTTGCCGTTTCTCCTGTTGTTCCTAGTACAACTAAATAATCAATACCATTGTCTATCTGGTAGTTTACCAGTCGCTCCAATGCATGAAAATCCACTTCTTTACTTGTTGTAAAAGGCGTAATAAGTGCGACTCCGGTTCCTTTGAATTGTTCCATTCTCCTTTCTTATTTTTTTTTAACTAGTCGATCAGTTTAAGTATCTCTAAATATTTTACAAGTTCTGCATTAAATGTATCTAATTGGTTGCCCTCAATTTTTATGGAAATATCGTTGAAAAAATTATTTGGATGGTCATATCCAACCTTTAAACCCGCCAATGACCTATACATGATGACCTGGTCATATACGTGACCCGCTTCACAATAATTGATCAGCAAGTCAAACTTTTTTTCCAAAAAATTAGCCAAGGCCGGAGCTTTAATACTCCCAAATAAACCAAAACTCTTTTCATTACATATTTTGCTGTTATTCAATGAATTCTCCTTCCCAGAAGGGTCAAATAATAAAACCATCATATCATCCTCATCAATCCCAAGTTCACTACTCAGCCTTTTTCTAAAATCATAGGTTTGGAATAAACTAACCTCCGCGAGAACGCCAACCTTTTTAATTCTTTTGGTCTCAGTTTTCTTTTCTTTCAGAAGGATATTCTGCTTATTTTTTATAAATTTGACAGCAGTCTTTTTCTTTAAATTTAGTATTCCCATTACCCAGAATTATGCGCACAAAACTATATAAAATTATAGTATTAATAATAATTTCAACATTATTAAACAAAATTATAGTTTCCTGTAAAGAAAAAAACAGTGAACTTAAAATGATTCGTGGCAAACAGGTTGAAATAAGCGCAGATCTGGAGAAAGACAAAGATTTTATCAATGAAATAGAACCTTATCGAAAAGAAATGCACGACAGGATAAAAGAAGTACTGTGTTTTAATCCAAGGAATTTATCCAGAAATGAAACGGAACTTGAAAGTTCACTTGGAAATTTTTATGCAGATGCCTGTTTTAAAGCAGGTGATAGTTTGTTTTTTATACAAACTGGAAATCACATTGATTTTGCCTTGTTTAATTATGGTGGAATTAGAACCGAAATTCCTCAAGGGGATGTTTCCGTTGAACACATTTTTAAACTAATGCCTTTTGAAAATAAATTAGTGGCGGTAAAACTTTCGGGAGAAAAAGTTGCTGAATTATTGACTTATCTGGAAAACAAAAAGCAGGCCCATCCTATTTCAGGCTTGAAATTGATCATGAAACAAAATCGATTATCTGCGATTCAAATAGGAAATAAAGATTTTGACAAGAACAAGGAATATACGGTTTTAACTCATGATTATTTACAACATGGTGGAGACAATATGGTTTTTTTCAAAGATCCTATTGAACTCTACCCGATCGAATATAAAGTAAGAGACGCGCTAATTGATAATCTAAAGTCAATTGACACCTTAAGCCCCTCATTAGATGGTAGATTCACAAATATTAATTAAATGGAAAGAAGAAAATTTCTAAAAAATACTTTAGCTGGAAGCTCATTGATGACGCTTGGTGGTTTATCATTATCTTCTTGTCTTAGGCAGACAGAGAAAAAAATCACTATTCTGCATACAAATGACGTTCACAGCCATATAGAGTCATTTTCTGCAAGCCATGAGAGGTATGCAAATTTGGGTGGTGTAGCTCGCAGGGCCTCATTGATAGAAAATATTAGGCAGGAAAACCCTAACACATTACTTTTCGATGCGGGAGACATTTTTCAGGGAACGCCCTATTTTAATTATTTTGGTGGAGAAGTAGAGTTTAAAATGATGAGTAAACTAGGCTACAATGCCTCTGCAATAGGAAACCATGATTTCGACAATGGTATAGCGGGTTTGGAGAAACAATTACCACATGCTAGCTTTGATTTTTTAGTTGCCAATTATGATTTTAAAAATACCATTCTTGACGCAAGAACAAAACCATATAAAATTTATACCATAGAAGGTATTAAAATTGGCGTTTTTGGATTGGGCATTAAATTAGATGGATTGGTAGACCCCTTATTATACAAGGAAACAAGATATCTTGACCCTGTGGAAATGACGCAAGAAATGGGCACCTTATTAAAGGAAGAGAAAGGATGTGACCTCGTCATATGCCTCTCCCATCTTGGCTATTATTATAAAAAGAATCCACAGTTCATCAGCGATCTTACGCTGGCACAACAAACCAAAAATGTTGATTTGATCATTGGTGGTCATACCCACACTTTCCTTAAAAAACCAACGGTGGTAAAAAATCTAAAAAAAGAAAATATGCTAGTCAATCAAGTGGGCTGCTGGGGTGTGAATTTGGGGCAAATTGATTTTATCTTTGACAGTAGCGAAAATATCTCAGCCAAGGGGAAAAGCATCATTGTGTAGGTAAAATTATAAATAATTGATCTCAGGTTATTAATTGTCAAAAGGAAGACTCAAAACAGATCTTATTTTTTGTTCATCCGATAACATGGTTTTTCCCATTCCTAATTTGCTATCCTTTCCATCAGATTTTCTTGCTGTAAAATGAAGGTAATTAATTCCTGAATTTGCAAATACCAAAGCGTTTGCTGCATTTACGCCACTCCCTGCAATGATTTGAATCAAATGGCCATAATTCTTTTGCAACTCTTTAATGACATCAAGCCCTTCCTCTGCTTTGCTTTCCAAACCCGAAGTCAACAGTCGGTCAAAACCAAAATCTACGATTTTTTTTATGGCAATTCTAAAATCTGGTACGAAATCAAAAGCTCGGTGAAACGTGGCCTTTAAACCTAATGATTTCGCCAATTGAACTAGCTGTAAATTGAGGTCCGACACTTTATTCTCTTCATTCAACAAGCCAAAAACTACGCCATGTGCCCCGGCTCTTTTGACCGCTTCTATATCGATTTTCATCAAATCCACATCGGCTTGATCGTAGACAAAACCTCCCTCACTATGCCTGATCATCACGTGTACTTCTAGGTTTGATTGTTTAGCACAAGTTTGAATCAAGCCAAAATTTGGTGTTAAACCACCCACTGTTAATGCGCTGCATAGTTCTATACTTTTAAAACCATAAAAACTTGCTTTAATTGCTCCTTCAACCGAATCAGTACAAAGTTCAAAATTCATTACATTTTTTTTATTAAAAGCAGGGCTAAAACTTCTGTTAATCAATGCCTTTAGTGAAAAATATATTCCAATAAGTAGAAATACTATATTGGATGCTATAAAAATACTATTTTTAACAAACAATAAGACACATTATGCTAGAACTTGCAGGCATCGTTATATTAGGCATCCTGGCTCAATGGGTGGCATGGAAATTCAAGATTCCAGCCATACTTCCATTAATTTTAACAGGATTATTCATCGGCCCCTTTTCAACCTTATATTCTATAGATGGAAATAAATGGCTCGAACCACTGTGGAATGGAAAAATTGGACTTTTTCCTGGAGAGAGTTTGTTTAATTTTGTTTCATTATCAATAGCATTGATTCTCTTTGAAGGCGGACTTACTTTAAAAAAAGATGAAATTAAAAATGTTGGACCCGTAATTTATAAACTTATCACTTTAGGATCTTTTATAACGATGATCTCTGCAGCTGTTGCAGCTCACTTTATAATAGGTTTAAACTGGCCTTTGTCTTTTTTGTTTTCCTCATTGATCATTGTAACTGGTCCAACCGTGATTACCCCTATTCTGAGAAATTTACACCTTAAAAAAGATATCTCTACCATTCTAAAATGGGAAGGAATACTTATTGACCCCATTGGGGCCTTGGTAGCCGTATTGGTCTTTGAATTTATAAGCATTGGCGGAGATCTCGGATCGCAATACACAAAAGAAACCTTGATAGAGTTTGGTAAGATTATCATCACAGGTTTTTCTATTGGATTTACTTCAGCCTATGTCTTTGCCTTTTCTCTCAAGCAAAAATGGATTCCACATTATTTACTCAATGTTGTATCTCTGGCCCTGGTCTTATGTGTTTTTGTGCTTGCCGATCTCTTTGCACATGAAAGTGGATTATTAGCAGTTGTCATAATGGGCATGGTGCTGGGAAACATGAAATTGAGCGCCCTAAAAGATGTCTTATACTTCAAAGAAACCATTAGCATCCTCTTGATATCAATCCTTTTTATTTTATTATCGGCCAATATTAATTTAAGTGACCTGCAATTGATTTATAATTGGAATTCACTAATTCTTTTTGCCTGTGTTGTACTTATCGTAAGACCGCTTGGCGTTTTTATAAGCAGCTCAAAGAGTGATCTGAATATAAATGAAAAAATATTTATCAGTTGGGTTGGACCAAGAGGAATAGTTGCTGCGGGTATAGCCTCACTCTTTGGTTTAAAACTAACTATGCAAGGCGTTGAAAATGCCAATTATATAACCCCTTTGGTTTTTATGATCGTTCTCGGTACAGTTTTATTAAATTCAACAACGGCGAAATTAATGGCCCGATTTACCAAAGTCCTATTGAAAAAAACAGAAGGTATATTAATTGTAGGAGCTTCAAAACCTTCAAGACTCATTGCCACTTATCTGAAAAATAGTGATAGAAGAGTTGTTCTTATTGACAGTAATAAGAACAATATTTCCAGCGCAAAAAAAGAAGGGCTGGAAGCCATAGAATGTGACCTTTACGAAGATGAAATCTTAGAAAATATTGAACTCAGCGATATGGGTTACGTTTTGGCCCTTACGGGTAGTCAAACGATCAATGAATATGCCTTATCCAAATTAAAATCTAGTTTTGGTGAGGAAGGCTCGTTTAGGTTAATCAGTGACGAAGAGATGAGGGATACAGGTAAAAATCCGAAAGAAGGCCTTTTTTCACCTACCGATGACTATATAAATATCTCAGAAGTCGTAAGAGATTTCCCCCAAATAAATGAGGTTTCCATCACTTCGGCTGAACAATATCAAGAAATTATTGATACCATCAGAAAAGAGATCAAGTCAATTCCTATATTTATAAAGGACCTTAATAATGAAATCAATATCATTCCGGCAAGCCATGATGAAATACAAGTTGAACCTGGTTTTAAATTAATGTACCTGGGGAAAAAACTTTCGTTTTAAGTTTGTGAATCTATTTTATGAATTTGACTTCAACAAAAACAGGGAAATGATCCGAAGGGTATTTACTGTCTTTAGAATCTGTTAAAACCGCATATTTTTCAACCTGAATATTTTCTTTGGAACAAAATATATAATCAATCCTGTCTTTAACCGGTTCATGAAACTCAAATCCGGTAAAAGTACCATAAGGACCAAAAGGACTGTTGAAACTTATATTCCGTGAATCATTGAAGCTTGAAGACAAATAATTGATTGCCTTGCTTTGATCATTCAGATTAAAATCACCCATTAAAATAACTGGTAAATTATCCTTGTTGATCTCTCTTATTTTTTGAACTATCAATTCTGAACTTTTCTCCCTGGCAAGTACGCCTATATGGTCAAAATGCGTATTAAAAACCCAAAACATGGCTCCCGTCTCCTTCTCCATAAAAAATCCATAAGTACAGATTCTTTCCATTGCAGCATCCCTCCCCACTGAAACTTTTTCAGGTGATGTAGATAACCAAAACGTGCTTTGGCCTAATAAATCTAACTTTTCGCTATTATAAAAAATAGCACAATACTCCCCTTTTTTGTCTCCGTCATCTCTACCTACTCCAATAAAATTATATGTGGGCAGCTGCTCATCAATAAAATCAACCTGATGCTGAAGACCTTCCTGAATGCCAAATATATCCGGTGCATAAAAACTGATCTGATCAGTAAGGAAATCTTTTCGCTTCTCCCATTGATTATCTCCATCATTGCTTGTAGCGTAACGAATATTATAGGTCATCGCACTCAATGACTGAGCCTTAGTGGAGTATACTACTCCTAAAAACATAAATAACAAGAGACTCTTTCTCATGGATCGATCAATTTAAAAGGCTTTCCTAAATCTTTTTCATCTGTTGCTTCACCATGGTGATTTGATCCTTCAGCATACCGTGTTTATCTAGTTTTTTAGCTTCGGCAATCAAGGTAGTTGCTTCTCTTTTCCTCCTTTTAGTCATTGCTATTCCTGCAAGTTGAAGTTTGGCCATAGCCTTATCATGATCCATTGCAAGACCAATTCTCAAGGCTTTTTTGAAATACCTCTCGGCCATCGTCAAATTAGTTTGAGACACCATGATTCCTCTTAGAAAATTATAATAACCTTCCTGCTTTGTAGTTAAGGCTGATGAAGGATTTTTGATTTTATCAAGAAGCTTGTTACCTCCTTCAAAATCCTGCTTGCGCAATTTTAAAAAAGTCAACAAGAGAATTTCATTTTTAAAGAAAAAGAAGACAAATATTCCAGCCAACAATAGAATGGAAATTCCATTCATGATATGGCCTTGGATGAATTCATATATTGCCCATGCCGTTATTAAGGCCGCAATTACTAACTTGATATATTTATTGAACATATTTATTGAAATTTTAGTGCAAATTTACATTTTTATACGTCTTAACATCATAATATTTTCGATAAAATATCTTGAAACGCAATCACTCCTTAATAGAATTTCGCTATTTTTATCATGTCAATTAAATTCTTAAATATTATGAAAAAAATTTCTATGTTACTTAGTTTTATTGTTGTCTTATTTGTTGGGAGCCAAACTTTTGCACAGGAGACAGTTCCCAAAGAATTGCTTTTATCAACTTTAAACAGTGTTGGCCAACTTAAACTACCTAATGAAAAGGTAACTCAGCTAATGGACTACAATAGCGGCTTTGTAGACAAGGTTTATGAAATTCTTGACAGTGATACTGAGGATAAACGCAAAAAGGGATCTCTTGATGGATTAAATTATGCCCGCGAAAAAGATCTTCGTGTCTTTTTGACCAAGAGCGAAACTAAGAAGTATTTGAAGTTAATGGAAGAAGAGTTAAAACCTTTGACAAAAAAAGACAAGCTTCTGAAAC
>JAUXCI010000168.1 GCA_030618945.1 Flavobacteriaceae bacterium | reverse complement strand
TCTGGAAGAACAACAGAAAATGGGCTTGACCGATGGGCTTATTCGATTTTCCATAGGTTTGGATAATGACATAGCACGCACCTATGAAGAGATGAAAAAATGTTTGCTAGAAGTGGACATTGTTATGAAATAAGGTTAAGTTATTGGCTGTAAGTGCTTTGTACATCTCCCATCTCACTTCTCCCTTAAAACTTAACCTCTTCTGCTTATAAGGTTTTCAAGAAAGAAGTTACATTTTGATTTATCCTAACATTTATGTCATCAGTATCAGCCTTTTGAAACTTCTCTCCCGTTATATTTTCATACAACTCTATGTAGCGATCCGAAATTTCAATTATTTTTTCATCTGACATTTCTGGAATTACTTGTCCCTTTAAGCCTTGAAAACCATTCTCAATGAGCCATTGTCTCACAAACTCCTTTGAAAGTTGTTTTTGAGTCTCTCCCCTATCCTGTCTTTCCTGATACCCGTCCTGATAAAAATATCTTGAAGAGTCAGGCGTATGAATCTCATCAATCAATACTACTTTTCCTGATTTAAGTTTGCCAAACTCATATTTAGTGTCCACTAAAATTAAATCTCTCTTAGCGGCTATTTCAGTTCCTCTTTGAAAAAGCTTACGTGTATAATCTTCCAATACCAGATAATCTTCTTCTGAAACTATTTGTTGTCTTAAAATCTCTTCTCTGGAAATGTCTTCATCATGTAAACCTCCATCAGCTTTGGTAGACGGAGTTATGATAGGTTCAGGAAACTTATCATTTTCCTTCATTCCATCGGGCATTTTAACTCCACACAAAAATCTTTTCCCCGCCTCGTATTCTCTCCAGGCATGACCTGAAAGATAGCCCCTGATTACCATTTCAACTTTAAAGGGTTGCGCCAAATGCCCTATTGCCACATTTGGATCTGGACAAGCAATTAACCAATTCGGGACAATATCCTTAGTCGATTCAAGCATATAGGACGCTATTTGATTCAATATCTGACCTTTAAAGGGTATTTGCTTAGGCATAATAACATCAAAGGCAGATAATCGATCACTGGCGATCATCACTAAATTTTCATTATTGATATTGTATACTTCTCTTACCTTTCCTTTGTACACATCTTTTTGACCTGGAAAATTAAAATTTGTATTATTTATGGTATTCATAAAACACGAGTTGATGGTTGAATTATTCAATTTCTAATTTTTTGTATGCGGCAAGAATGTCTTTCACCAGTTTATGTCGAATCACATCGTTTTCATTCATATGAACAAGCCCGATTCCTTTTACACCTTGTAAAGTAAGTAAGGCCTCTTTTAAACCGGAGATCTGCCGCCTTGGTAGGTCTATTTGCCCCGGATCACCGTTAATGATAAATTTTGCGTGTTTACCCATTCTTGTCAAAAACATCTTCATTTGGCTATGGGTAGTATTTTGTGCTTCATCAAGAATAACAAAGGCACCGTCCAGGGTTCTTCCTCTCATAAAGGCCAATGGCGCAATTTGAATCGTGCCCTTTTCAATAAAAGATTCCAGCTTTTCAGCAGGTATCATATCTCTTAGGGCATCATAAAGAGGCTGCATATATGGATCCAGCTTTTCTTTTAAATCTCCTGGTAAAAATCCTAAATTTTCACCTGATTCCACTGCAGGACGCGTCAGAATTATTCTTCTTACCTCCTTTTCTTTTAGGGCCCTAACAGCTAGAGCCACGGCGGTATATGTTTTACCAGTTCCTGCAGGACCAATAGCGAAAGGCATGTCATTAGTTCCCATTAAATCAACCATTTTCCTCTGGTTAATCGTTTGGGCCTTGATCAATCTTCCCGAAACACCATGTAACAATACTCCATCAGAAAGTTTTGATGTTTTATGCTTAGTTGATGAGTTTAAAATTTGCTCTATACTATTGTCATCCAGTTTATTATATCGATGATAAAATTTCATCAACTCATCTATTTTCTTTTCAAACTCGTCCATGACGATGCTATCACCATAAATTTTAATTTTATTTCCCCGGGCGACAATTTTTAATTTCGGAAATGATTTTTTAATAAGTTCAATATTGCGATTATTTGGGCCAAAAAATTCACTCGCAGCCACGTCCTTAAGCTCTATAATTCTTTCGTTCAATCCTAAATGCTTTAGTTTAAAAATTAAGCAGCAAGTGCTTTCTTACTATTTTTATTTGATTAGATTTGTACAACAAAAATAGCACATTTTAGGAGCAATTTATCAATTGTTAAAAATATTATGTTCCACCAAGTGGAATAATTTAAAAGCATATGCCAATCATTACTTTGACAACCGATTTTGGGACTAAAGATCACTTTGTCGGTGCTGTAAAAGGTTCAATTTATAAAGAATTAAAAGAAGTGAGGGTGGTTGACATATCACACCATATCACGCCTTTTAGCGTTACAGAAACAGCCTATATTCTTAAAAATTCTTATAAGCATTTTCCCGCCGGTACCATTCATATTGTTGGAGTTGATTCAGAAATCAGTGTTGAAAACAGACCTATAGCCATTCAAATGGACGGTCAATATTTCATTTGCTGCGACAACGGAATTCTTTCAATGATTACTAATGAAATAAATCCGGAAAAAATAGTTGAAATCACTATTCAAAATACAGCGGAAAATAATTTTGCCATTTTGGGCGTCTTTATAAAAGTAGCCTGTCATATAGCTCGCGGGGGCATGTTGGACGTAATTGGCAAGCAAATTTCAGATATAAAAAAAATATTTGAGATACAACCCAGGGTAAATGAGGAACAAAATCAAATTGCCGGTAGTATCATATACATTGATAATTTTGGGAATGTGAATAGTAATATTTCGAAAAGTGTGTTTCATTCCGTTGGTAAAGGAAGGGCTTTTGAAATTACGGCAAGAAATTATAAATTCACAAAAATTTACGAAAAGTATAATGATGTGGTTGATTTTTCAATTCCGGCAGGTAAAAGGCAGGATGATGGTAAAAGACTTGCTCTTTTCAATTCGGCTGATTTCTTGGAAATCTCAATATACAGAAGCAATTTAAAAACAGTTGGTGGCGCAACTAGTTTGTTAGGATTGAATTATAGAGATAACATTACTGTTCGTTTTATTTAAAATTAGATATATGCTTGTGAGAATCGTAAGAATGAGGTTTGACAAGGATAGAATAGCCGATTTTCAGGACAGTTTTAATAGTATTAAAGAAAAAATAATAAATTATAAGGGATGTCAACTCCTTGAATTATATCAGGACAGAAACGATGAATGCGTATTTTTTACCTATAGCCATTGGGAGTCAGAAGAAGATTTGAATCAATACAGAAACTCTGAATTTTTCAAAGAGGTGTGGTCAAGGACGAAAAAAATGTTTTCAGAAAAGCCATTGGCTTGGAGCGTTAACAAAATGGTAAGTTTGGGCAACAAAAACGGCAGCCCGAGTTTATAAAAGCCTGATAAAAATAAAATAGATGTTAGCCATTTTAAAAAAAGAGTTGAATTTATTTTTTGGAACACCGATAGGATATCTGGTGATAGCGATATTTTTATTGATCAACGGATTGTTTTTGTGGGTTTTTAAAGGTGACTTCAATATTTTGAATGCAGGCTTTGCTGACTTAAACAGCTTTTTTTATCTAACACCCTGGTTTTTTATCTTTATTATCCCGGCCATAACTATGCGAACTTTTTCGGATGAGATCCGATTAGGCACCATTGAAATCATAAAGACAAAACCTATTGGCAGCTGGGAAATTGTACTTGGAAAGTATCTAGGCTCTTTCGTTCTGATCTTGCTTGCCCTTGTCCCCACCCTTAGTTATGTATATACGATCATGCAGTTGGCGGCTACACCTGAGAATATTGATTTTGGTAGTATTATTGGTTCGTATTTCGGTTTACTGTTTTTAACAAGTGCCTTTACGGCCATAGGATTATTTACCTCTACCATTTCTAACAATCAAATTATTGCTTTTATTCTTGGAGTAGCGCTTTCCTTTTTTATGTTTTATGGATTTGAAGCAATATCCGACTTGAATATTTCCAAGGACTTAAACATGCGAAATTTTGGTATGCACGCAAGGTTTGAAAGTATTGGAAGAGGTGTAATAGATACGAAGGATCTAATCTATTTTATAAGCGTCACCTTTTTCTTTTTATGGCTGACTAAAAGTAATTTTGATCTTAAATAAAACCATACAGAGCGCAAACTATGACCCAATATAAATTATATCAGAAAGCATTACTAATTCTTATTCTGTTATTGGCGATTAATTATATCAGTAGTTTTTATTTTCATCGGTTTGACATCACTAAAGACAAAAGATATACCCTATCTGATGAAACCGTATCTCTCGTTGAAAGCATTCAAGAACCTGTAAATATCAAGGTTTATTTGCAAGGAGACTTTCCTGCGGAGTTTAAAAGAATACAACTCGAAACGACTCAATTTCTTGAGGAGTTAAATGCGATCAACGATCTCGTTAAATTCAGATTTATTGACCCCAAGAGTAATTCCAAGGATTTGATAAGCAAAGGACTGCAACCCAGTAAACTAACTGTTCAGGAGGATGGAAAAATATCAGAAGCCGTCATTTTCCCATGGGCCGTCATTGCATATCAGGGCAAGGAAGAAAATGTATCTCTTTTAGCAAGTTCTATGGCTGCAAGCCAGGAGCAACAACTACAAAATTCCATTGAAAATCTCGAATATAAATTTGCTACTGCTATTCATAAGATCATCAAGGAGAAAAGTAAAAAAATTGCCATTTTAAAAGGAAATGGTCAACCTGCAGACACCTATCTTTTTAGCTTCCTTAAAAAAGTTGGCTCCTATTATAGACTGGCTGAATTTACGCTTGACTCAATTGAAAATAATCCTGTAAAAACTTTGGGTGACCTATCATCCTATGATCTTGCCATTATTACCAAGCCATCAGAGGCTTTTTCTGAGAAAGAAAAATTTGCCTTGGATCAGTATATAATGCAAGGCGGGAAAACACTTTGGTTACTGGACAATGTCTATGCAGAAGTTGATAGCTTAATGGCCACTGGAAAATCTATGGCTTTTAACAGAGATCTTAATTTAACTGACATGCTGTTCAGTTATGGAATAAGAATAAATTATAATGTAACGAAAGATCTTTATAGTTCAACCATTCGCCTAGCCTCTGGAAATACAGGAAATCAAGTGCAATACCAAGATTTTTTGTGGTATTATTATCCCCTGGTTTTTTTAGATAATACACACCCAGTCACTAAAAATATCGACCCTGTATTACTGAAGTTTCCAAGCAGTATTGACACTTTGGGAAACGGCATTGCTAAAACCGTACTTTTAAATTCGTCTCCACTCTCCAAAATCATTGGAACCCCAAGCAATATTGCTTTAAGTGAAATTGCTCAGGAACCTGATAAAAATAGTTTTAAAGATGTCAATACCATTTTTGGCGTTCTATTAGAAGGGCAATTCAAATCGGCCTATGAGTCAAGAATCAAACCCTTTGATTATAATAACTTCAGCGGGCAGGGAACTGAAAATAAAATGATCGTAATCAGTGACGGAGATATTGCAGTAAATGAAATTCTTAGGGGCGAGCCTTTACCGCTCGATAAAGACAAATGGACAAATCAATCTTATGGTAATGGGGATTTTCTTTTAAATTGTGTTCACTTTTTACTGGATGACAATGGATTGATGAAATTGAGATCAAAATCCTTGAATATTCAATTCCTGGACAAAGAAAAGGCCTTCCTGCAAAGAACTTACTGGCAACTTTACAATCTTATTTTACCATTGATGCTTCTTTTTGTTTTAGGATGGGTCTTTAATTTCTTGAGAAGGAAACGATACAACTAGTTCTTTCATACACTAACAGTATCGTCCTGAATTC
>JAUXCI010000086.1 GCA_030618945.1 Flavobacteriaceae bacterium | reverse complement strand
TGCCAAAATTAAAAAAGGATCCGGGCTACCTTGCGGCTAAGCATATGGAAGTTATGGACCGAAATGGCGCGATTTTGAATCCTGCAAATATTGATTGGAATCAATATTCTGCTGGAAATTTTCCTTTTCAGATTAGACAAAAAGCAGGCCCATGGAATGCGCTAGGGGAGGTCAAATTTATTTTCCCTAATAAATATGCGGTTTATTTACATGACACACCTTCAAGAGGTTTATTCAATGTCCAAGACAGAGCCTTTAGCCATGGCTGTATCAGAACAGAAGAAAAATGGGGACTTATGATGAGTTTAATGGATGATCCTGATGTTTGGAATATGGATAAGATCAACGAAATATTGAAATCAGGTAAGACCACTAATATACCGCTTCCAAAACCCGTAAACATTTATTTGATCTACCTTACGGCAGCCGTTGATCAGCAAAATAATTTGATGTTTATGAAGGATATCTATAAAAGGGATGATAAAGTTTTGCAGGCATTGAAGAAACCTCTCTGGTAATTAATGAAATAATGAATTAATGCTAAATGTAGAAAATGAGTATTTCAGCATTGTGGCATTGTATAATTCACCGTTTAGTTTGTAAAGGTTAAAGTTTATTCAAAAATTCATGCAATACAATTGTAGCATTTCAGCATTGTAGCATTCAAGCATTGAATCAATAAATCATTACTTATGATACCTCGGAAACTCCGTAAATAGTGTTTTACCGTCTTTGATGTTTTTCCAGTGCTTGGTATTGAATTCAATCGCCACTACGCCACAGGTAGGTACATGGAGAATTTCTTTATGACCAAATTTATTTACAAAATCATTTATGCCGTGGTCATGGCTAAAAATTATTGCCGAGTCGAAGCCATTATCCAGTGCCTTCACCGTTTTGATCAAATAACCATCACTAAAGCTATACAGCGATTTACTGATTTTTAAATTGGCCAAAGGAAAATTAAAAGTATAACTAAAGATCATTGCTGTATGGAGTGCCCTGTTAGCACAACTGGCAACGAAAACAGAAGGTGTTTCTATTTTTTTTTGTAAAACTTTGGAGATTAAATAGGCGTCGTTAATCCCCCTTTTCTTTAAAGGTCGGTCTATGTCTTTAATGCCTTCATATTCCCATGATGACTTGGCATGACGTACAATGAATAGTGTTTTCATTATTTTATATCAAAATGATAATCCTAGATAAATCAAATATAAACAATTATATAATCTAAAAACTTTCAATTTTATTTTTTTGTTAATCAAGGTTGAAGTCGGCTTATCTTCCAATCGTAATCTTCTTGTAAAGCATACAAAATTCTGTCGTGCATACGGTTGGGTCGTCCTTGCCAAAATTCAAGGGATATGGGTTTTACGATAAAACCACCCCAATGTTCCGGTCTTGGGATTTCCTGACCTTCGAATTTTTTTTCAAATTCTTTTAATTTTGCATCCAAAGCCTCTCTGGATTCTATTACCTTACTCTGATCAGAAGCCCATGCACCCAGTTTACTTCCTTCTGGCCTTGATTCGAAATAACCATCAGATAAGTTTGGTGCAATTTTCTCTGCCACGCCCTTTATAATCACTTGTCGTTCCAGGCTGTGCCAGAAAAAATTAAGGCTGACCTTAGGGTTTTCTAAGATGGCCTTAGCCTTTTCACTATTGTAGTTGGTATAAAAAATAAATCCTTCCCAGGTGAATTTTTTGAGTAAAACGATGCGGCTTTTTGGAAAGCCATCCAAGCCAAGAGTTGAAATACTCATTATGTTGGCCTCTTCAATGCCATCGGTTTCATCGGCATGATAAAACCAATCACGAAATAATTCCATGGGGTTATCAGGAACAGCGCCCTTGATCAACGGGTTGCGCTCATAACTTTTCCGGTAATTGCTCAGGTCTTTTTCCATGGCTCAAAAATAAACTAATTTTATTGATTCAGGGTTTTTTGACGTATCAAGTACAAACCGATTAAAGTAAAAAAACCGTTAAAGATTAATATTTCAAAGCCAAAAACGTAACCGTTGAACCAACTGCCAGCGTTCAGGTTAAGTATATAGGTCAATACCACAGCAGTCAAAGCCACTAGCCAAACCCATTTTTCTTTGATCTGATACTTAGTCATTAACCCGAAGGAAAATAGCCCGAGCAAAGGGCCATACGTATAGGAAGAAACTTGTAGCAGACTGCTAATGATGTTGTCTTCAAGGCTGTGTCGATAAGAAATGATTACCAGCACCAGGATAAATGAAAACATAAAGTGAACCCTTTTTCGAATTTTCTTTTTAGTGTTGGGATATTTTTTATTTATGTCAAGAAAGTCAATACTAAAAGAAGTAGTCAAGGAAGTAAGGGCGCTGTCGGCACTTGAATAAGCTGCAGCAATGAGCCCCAATAGAAATGCGATGCTAAGGCCCATTCCAAGGTTTTGATTCAACGCGATCTCAGGAAACATCAGGTCTGTTTTAATCTTGCCTTCCACCATAGGGATACTGATATGATTTTGCTCGGCATACACAAATAATAAAGCGCCCAATAACAAAAAAATAAGATTTACCGGAATAAGTATAAGCCCAAGTGAAATTACATTTTTTTGCGCATCTCTTAGGTTTCTGCAAGTAAGATTTTTTTGCATATTATCCTGGTCCAATCCCGTCATTGCAATGGCGATAAACATACCTCCCAGAACCGATTTGAGCCAATGTTTTCTATCATTGAAATCATCCGTAAAGAAGGTTTTACTGTATTGCTTAAAATCATCGGAGACCAAAAAATCAGTTAAGGAATAATCGAGTTGATCAAGTATAAGTACTACAGAGAAGATCAAGGCGGCAAGCATGAAAAAGGTCTGTAAGGTGTCAGTCCAGATGATTGTTTTAATCCCACTTCTAAAAGTGTAAAGCCAAATAAAAAGTACTGTAAGAATGACCGTTACTTCAAAAGGAACGCTCCAGGCATCAAGAATAAAATATTGAAGTACCGAAGCAACCAAAAACAAACGAAATGAGGCGATCAATATTCTGGAAAGCAGAAAGAAAAAAGCACCTGTTTGATGGCTTTTTGGACCAAATCGCTGTTTTAAATATTCGTAAATTGACGTAAGATTCATTTTATAATAAAGGGGAATCAGGATCCAGGCTATGACCAAATAGCCCAGGAAATAACCCAATACAATTTGCATATAACTAAATTGTGTACTGTCAACCCAGCCGGGTACAGATATAAAAGTAACCCCTGAGAGAGAAGCACCTATCATACCAAAGGCAACCACATACCATGGTGAATTTTTGCCTGCCTTAAAAAAAACGACATTGCTGTCGTCTTTAGCAGTAAGGTAACTTATCCCAATTAACATGGCGAAATAAATCAAAACAATACTTAAAAGTAATAAGGGAGACATATGTAGTAAATGAATTACAAAAATAAGTGTTTTTCTAACTCAACAGCGTTAAAATAAATGAATAAGAAATGTAAATATTATCTTTTTTAGTATTTCAATAAAAGATTAAAAATATTACATTTGCCGCATGGATTTTTCTTCTAAATTATTGGAAAATGCGGTAAATGAAATGTCACAATTACCGGGTATTGGAAAGCGAACCGCCCTGCGTATGGTGTTGCATTTACTCAAACAGCCCAAGGAGCAGACATCTTATCTGGCCGATGCCTTAAAACATTTTAGAGATGGTATCAAGCTCTGTACCAATTGCCACAATATTTCTGACCTTGAAATATGCGAGATTTGTACCAATTCGAGAAGAGATCCTGAGGTCATCTGCGTAGTTGAGGATATCAGAGACGTAATGGCAATAGAAAATACAGCCCAATTCAAAGGCTTGTATCACGTTTTGGGAGGAAAGATATCGCCAATTGAAGGTATTGGACCACATAATTTAACCATCGAAAGTTTGGTAAACAAAGTGGACCAGGGAAACGTAAAAGAGATCATTTTGGCCTTGAGTTCAACCATGGAAGGCGACACTACCAATTTTTATATCTATCGAAAACTTCAGAAATACCCTGTAAATTTGACGGCAATAGCTCGTGGAATCTCCGTAGGTGATGAAATTGAATATGCTGATGAGGTAACCTTGGGAAGAAGTATCATCAACAGGGTTCCTTTTGAACAAGGCCTTAAGGGTTAAAACAAACTCAGCATTGATTGAATATACCTAGAGCTCATAAGATTTTTAAAGATCTTCAAGTAATCTGGTATAATCATATTGTAAATCTTCATGTAACAAGGAAGTCTTTTTTTTACATGACTCAATAACCCGGTTATAAATGTTCAGTACTTTTTTGTTTCTGTGTATAGGGGGGCTAAACACTTTTAGTTTTTGACAAAAATAGATGAGTAGCTCAATTTCTGTTTCCTTATTTTGAGAATAGCGAATGTATTTATTGGTGTGATTGAGTATGGTGCGGATACTTTTTTTAATAAAATAGGGGCTCTTTTTATTGACCAGCTCAAAGCGTTCGTCAATTTCTGCCTTAACACTTTCAATATACATTTGTTCATCCGAAAATTCGAAGAGCAAGTAGGTGAGCAATTCTTTATTTTCTTTTTTAAACCTCGATAAACGCAAACAAAGATCCATAATCTCTTTGGGAGAACGATCCTGCAATTCCATTTTAAGTTGTTTTATCGTTGCTGATTTCATTAGTCTTTTAAATATATTCACAAATATAGAACTATGTCATGAGTAAATAATAATTTGTCATATTTTTACAGAAAACAGTTATAAATGCCTAAGATTTCTGTCATCATTGTAAACTATAATGCCAAGTACTTTTTAAAAATTTGCATTGGTAGCGTACTAAAATCAGAGGATTTGTCAGATCTTGAAATCATTGTGGTTGACAATAATTCTACGGATGACAGCTGTAAGATGCTGAAAAAGGATTTTCCTGCTATTAGGTTGATCCAAAATAAACAGAACACGGGTTTTTCCAAAGCAAACAATCAGGGTGTGGCTGCTGCCAGAGGTGAGTATATTCTCATCTTAAATCCTGATACCGTTCTTTCATCTCACACGATTCAACAAGTTTATGAATTCAGCAACAAAACGGTTGATATTGGGGCTTTAGGGGTTCAGTTTATTGATGGATCCGGTTGTTTTTTACCCGAATGTAAAAGAAACTTTCCCAGGCCAAAAGTTGCAGCGCTTAAAATTCTTGGGTTTTCCAAAACTTATTACGCGCATCAGATTGAGCAGGGGGCCATTTCTCAGGTGGACATACTCACGGGGGCATTTATGTTTATAAAAAAATCTGTTTTTGAAAAAGTAAAGGGCTTTGACGAAGACTTTTTTATGTATGGCGAAGATATAGACCTGAGTTATCGAATTGCTCAAGCAGGATTTAAAAATTATTATTTGGGCGGTGAGGTTATCCTTCACTATAAAGGTGAAAGTAGTAGTAGGGACTCCACGTATTTCAGAAATTTTTATGGTGCCATGCACATATTTTACAAAAAACATTATAAAACAAATTTTATTGTAAGTGGACTTATGGACAGTATGATAGAGGCCATGGTCCTTATCAATTCAAGGTCGAGAAATAATACTGAGAAGCCTAAAAATAAGTGTGTTAACTGGATATATTTAGGTGATAATGAATTGACATACAATAAATTACAAGATAAACTTCCAGGCGCATCAGGAAGTATGGTTCATGAAATTTCGAATAAGACAATGGAAGTAGATATGTTGTTTTTTGACAGTGCTTATTTGTCCTTTACGGAAATTATTATCCGTCTAGCCCAACAAAAGGACCTTTCTTTTGCAAAAAGAATCATCTCTGAAGACGGTAGTTTTTATATAGGAAGTGACACTTCAGATGGAAGGGGAGAAGTAGTGCTTTTATAAAGAAATGACAATTATTTTTCTATTCTGATTCGGGTGTCAACAGCAATAACACCATCAGCAGCTGCCATCATAGGATTGATGTCAAGTTCTGCTATTTCGGGTGCTATAAGAACCAATTGAGAAAGCTTGACAATAATATTACTCAAGGCTATAATGTCGATTCCTTGCTCTCCTCTTGCCCCTTGGAGTATAGGAAAAACGCTAAGACTTTCTATCATTTCATTGGCTTTGATCATTGATATAGGAGCGAGAGAATAGGCTATATCTTTAAGTATTTCCACATAGATACCACCTGCTCCGCAAATAATTAATGGAGGAAAGCCTGCTTCTTTTTTCATTCCAATAAAAACCTCTTTTCCTTTGATCATTTCTTGAATAATGATTCCTTTCGCCCCGTCAATACACATTAATATTTTAAAATTCAGCATCAATTCAGCCTCATTTTTTACATTTAAAATCACACCTTTTTGATCTGTTTTGTGAAGAATACCTACTACTTTTTGGACTACGGGATACTTGAGGTTTTTAGCAGTTTTGATCAATTCTATTTTGGTTTTCACCAGAAACTGCTTAACGGTGTTGATACCTGATGTTTCTAGTAATTCAAAAGCCTGAGCTGGATTTAAATATCCGTTTTCGTATTCATTTATTAATTTTCGTATAGCCGTTTCTCTGTCAGCGGTATGATCTTCAACAATCAATTGGTGAAGGCCTCTGTTATTCATAATTTTTGTCATGCATTCTCCGAAAAGAGTTTCATCATAAAAACAAAGATTTTCCTGCTCAATAAAGTGAGTTATGTCGTCTTTGACATTGATTACCGAAGGTAAAATGGCAAAAATGGGTTTGTTACTTTTTTTAGACTGATCGCTGATGACCTGATAAGCCTCTTTGACTGACCCAAGGCCCGGACTTCCAAAGATCACAATCATGGCCTCAACTTCGCTTATGTTTAAATCGCAATATGTGATTACCTTGTCCAATTGATCTGCACTTCCTGTAGCGAGAATGTCGATAGGATTTTTTACAGAGGCACCCGGATATAAAAGGCCGGCCAAATTATCCTGATGATTTAATTTTAAGCCCGGGACATGTAAACCATTATTACACAAGGCATCTGTTAGCATAACACCCAGTCCTCCGGCATGGGTTATGATGACGAATTTTGTAAGTTTGGTACGCGTTAATACTAAGATTCCGGCTGTATTGATCAATTCATATCTACTGTAACACCTAATGATACCAGCCTTATTAAACAAGGCTTGAACAAAAATGTTTGAAGTGGCCATTGCCCCAGTATGAGAAGATGCCGCTTTAGTTCCTTCTTCAGAATTCCCGGCTTTTAAAGCAAGAATCTCACAACCCTTGTGCTTTAACGAAAGACAGTGCTTTAGAAATTTGTCTGGTTTTTTAAGCCCTTCTATATAGAGCATTTTAACCGGACTGCTTTTTCCTTCTTTATAAGATAGATCCAAATACTCGAGAATTTCTTCAATGCCTGTCTGGGTACTGTTTCCGACGGTGTAAAGGCTAGAAAATGTCAAACCGATCTGATGCGCAGCCTCAATGGTAAATACCGCTGTGGCACCCGACCCCGAAACGAAGTCGGCACCTTTTGGATCAAGTTTGGGTAAGGGACGTGTAAAAACACCCGCATAATTTTCATTGAGCATACCGATATTGTTAGGCCCCAGAAGGCTTCCTCCAACTTTATCAATCATGTCACTGATTTCTTGTTCAAGTTTAGCGCCATCTTCATTCAGCTCACTAAAGCCAGCAGAATAAATAATAAAGCCTTTGGTACTCTTTTTTTTTGTGAGGATTTTGACTACTTCAGGAATTTCATGCGCAGCTATGGCAATGAAGGCAAGGTCTACCTCTGGAATATTTTCAACCTCCCTATACGATTTCAGGCCCTGGACCTTGTCTTTCTTAGGGTTTACGACAAATAAGTCCCCCTTAAAATTTTGATCGATAAGATTTTTAAGAACGCTGCCGCCAAGGTGGTCAAGGCGATCTGAGCCACCTATAACAACGATACTTTCAGGATGGATCAGTTTTGGATGAAGCATATGAAATAAGGTCAATATATTAAGTAAAGTAAGGTAAAAAAAACAAAGGAATAGATGATAATTGTCAACTCTATTGGTCTGAGAATTTTGTTATTTTGAAGGGAATTATAGGAACTTGTTATGTATGCATTTTCGCGTTCGGTAAATTCCATGCATTCTGAAGATATCAAAACCTTGATGAAACAATCTTCGGGAAGTGGATTGATCTCCTTTGCCGGAGGAATGCCGAATAATGATCTTTTTCCAATTCATCAGATGGATGAGATTTATAATAGCTTAACTGATGATTTAAAAAAACTTTGTTTTCAATATGGACCAACATCAGGGTATCCGCCTCTAATAGCATCACTGAATAAACTTTTGAAAAGAAAAGGTTTGCCCGTATCGACCAATAAAATTCTGGTTACTACGGGATCTTTACAGGCAATCAGCATTATCACCCAAGAATTTGTGAATGAAGGAGACCTTATATTAACCGAGAATCCTTGTTTTGTAGGTGCCCTTTCTATCTTTGAAACCTATGGGGCAAAAATGGTCAGCGTTCCAATTGACAAAGATGGAATTGATATAGAAATTTTAAAAGACACCCTGGCTAAACTCGAGAAAAAACCAAAATTTCTTTATGTAACTCCCACGTTTCATAACCCTGCGGGGATCACCTATACCGACGAAAGAAGAAGCGCCTTGATGCAAGTACTATCAGGTACCGGGATTATACTAATTGAAGATGACGCTTACGGCGATCTTTATTTTGACGAAAAAGATTCGGCAGGTATAAAAGCAATGAAGTCGTATGAAAATTATGATGTTGAGGTGATTTATACCGGTTCCTTTTCTAAAATACTGGGACCTGGATTCAGGTTGGGATATATGTTGGCATCACCCGAAATTCATGAAAAGGCGGAGTCTATAAAGCAAGCCTTAGACGCCTGTACGTCCAATTTTATGCAAATATTGGCGAATGAATTTTTATCAAAGGGTCATATTGAACCATACCTTAATTTTTTAAGAAAGGAATATGCAGAACGAAAAACAATATTACAGGATAGCTTGATGCGCCACATGCCTGATGAGATCAGTTGGAATGAACCAAAGGGAGGCTTCTATATATGGTTGAAATTACCATCAGAAATGAGATCAAGTGATATTTTTAAGGAATGCCTGAACAAAGGAGTGGTATTTGTTACCGGCCGAACCTTTGATCCTCATAATGCTAAAGACGACCGTTTAAGATTATCCTTTTCTAACATGCCCAAGGCTGATATTGAAAAGGGAACAAGGATATTGGCTGAAGTTATTCGCGAATCGCTCTAATCAATTGGCATTTAGTTTTTAACTTCAGGTTTAAACCTGAGTTGGGTTTAAAATTTTG
>JAUXCI010000177.1 GCA_030618945.1 Flavobacteriaceae bacterium | reverse complement strand
GATATCATTGAGAATGTATCAAACAATCAAATTTTTTTTAATAGAGAGGTCCTAAAAGAGCTTAAACTTGATGCCGCAATGGTAGGGCAGAAGCTGGCGGATGACTTAATTAATTATAAGGGAATCCACAAGGTGGTGACAGCAAAAACGCTTCAAAACACAGAGTTTACGAAAGGTATTTTAAACCATTTGCAAAATGGCTATAATCAAAAATTATCTGGTGATGTTTTGATGGTTCCCAATCCTGCCACTATTTCATATTGGCATACGGGATCCACGCATGGCTCAGGCTTCAGTTATGATACTCATGTTCCACTTATGTTTTTTGGAAAAGGAATTAAAAAAGGAAGAAGCAGAAAGAAAGTTGAGATCATTGATATTGCTCCTACCATTTCAAATTTGTTACAGATCGAATTCCCTAATGGCAATACTGGGAAGGTGATAGAGGAGATTTTACGTTAGTAAAAACTGTGATTTAGAAAGGTGTAAAACCAAAAAACTCTCCATTTTACTGGAGAGTTTTTCTTCTTTAACAATAACAATTTTCCCTAGTTTTAAAATAAAAAAACTAATGAGATTATACAACGCGATTAAGTTTTGTATATTGTAATTAGCTGAAAATAATTTGAAATTTTTATTAAATTAATACTTTAATTAATGATTTTGAACATCAAGAAAATTAGAGAAATAGAGGCAAATAAAAAACTCTCCATTTTACTGGAGAGTTCCTTCTTTAACAATAACAATTTTCCCTAGTTTTAAATAAAAAACTAATGAGATAATACAACGCAAATAAATTTCTATTATTGTAAACAAGGGAAAAAAATGGAATAAAAAACAAGATATTTTTTTTAATTCTAATCTGTTATTTTTTTCCTTTTGTTTTTGGAGGCCTGGTTTTGGGTTTTTTATACTTTTTTTTGATCTCTCTTTGATAAGAACCACCAAGGTTTACTTTTTTGTTTTTTTCAATTTTTTCATGAAAGGCAGATCCAGGTTTCACAAGAATACTTTTCTTGCCACTTATTTCTTTTTCTCCACTTCTGTCTTGTTCCTCGGGCATAAGCTCTTTCGAGATCTCTACAGCTTCAGGAAGCTTATGAATAGGGACTTCTGTTTGCATTAGAATTTCTATTTCAAGAAGCGATTCTTCATCGGCGGGTGTGTAAAGGAATATGGCTTCACCACTCTTTCTTGCCCTTCCCGTACGCCCAATTCTGTGTATGTATTGTTCCGTATATTTTGGTGCATCAAAATTAATTACATGACTCACTCCAAGAATATCCATGCCTCGAGATACGATGTCAGTAGCTATCAAAATTCTAACACTGCTGTCCTGAAACTTATCTATGGCCTGAAACCTGTAATTCTGAGATTTGTTGGAATGGATTACATCCATTTCTTCAGGAAAGAATTCCTTTAAATGTTCGAAAAGGCGATCGGCAATTTTTTTATTTTTTACAAAGACTAATACTTTGTCCAAACCCTCTTCTTGCAAAAGGTATTTAAGATAATTTACTTTGGTATTATAATTTGGTACTGGGATGCCTTTTTGTTCGATTTTTTCGAGGGGAGTACCCATTGGTACAATCTCTATTTTTCTTGGACCTTTGAAAAAATACTGAATCAGCTCTTCAACCTCATCCGTTAAGGTAGCTGAAAACATAATACTTTGCCGTTTATTGGGCAGCAAGTCAAGTATATTTATGATTTGCGGCCTGAAACCAATAAAAAGCATTTCATCAACTTCATCCAGAACCAGTTTTTGAATCGAGGAGAGTCTCAAGGTTCCGGAAACTGCCATGTCATAAAGTCTTCCAGGTGTTGCTACCAGGATGTCAAGGCCATTATAGATCAATTCTTTTTGAGTATTGATATTGACGCCTCCAAAAACACCTTCTATGCGAAGGTTCTGATAGTTGGCTAGCTCCTTGGCTACCGTTACAACCTGCGTTACCAGTTCTCTTGTGGGAACCAGAATAAGTGCCCTTGGGTGCGTTTGGTCAGAATAAGGGAGCATTTTTAACAGAGGCAGGAGATAGGCCATGGTTTTACCTGTGCCCGTTTGAGCAAGGCCAACCATGTCATTTCCTGATAATACTGCAGGGATGGATTTTTCTTGAATGGGGGTTGGTGAATTAATCCCCTTTTCTTTTAAAGCCTTTAACTGTGGTTTGTTGATTTTTAAGTCTTCAAATGATTTCATGGGATCCTATTTTATTCTGCAAAATTAATTATACATTCGGGAATTCAATCATTAGTTCAATAAATATTAAATTTATCTTATGTCGGGTCATGTTTTGGTTTGCAGAGTTGTAGGAGTAGTGATGTTGATTTTACTGGTTTCCTGTTCGGATAATGATACGATAAAAGATCCGCTAGTAAGCGAATATAAGCTTGATGACGAGTTGTTTAGCATTAATACAAATATGTATTGGGAAAATGCAAAGACTTCAGGAGAAGTTGATCAGATCAGGCTTATGGAGCCAATTCCGAATTCTTCCTTATTTGATTTGATTATTATAAGTCCCGTTCCGGGCCCTGATTCTTTGGAAGGGAACTATATATTTAGTAAAACCGGTGATATTGGTACCTATGACCTGGTTTTTGTTCACGCTTTTGATGGAGAAGACAAATACGAATGGCTTACCAATGGAGAAAATGGTGAGGTACTTGATATTGAACTCGATGGGGTACAGAATGGTCAAAACATTTACCGATTGATCATCCCGAATTTCACCTTAAATTATGGTTACTGGGATTATCTGGCTGGCAAATGGACTTCAGAAGGGCAAAAACAATTTAAAATAAGTTATCAGGGGTCCATTGAAATGCAATGAACACCTTGGGTTCAAGGCTCTGAATCGAATGAATATTATTTTACGAAATTATAAAAATGCCTATAAGGCATTAATACAGTTTTCCAGCTTGGCTCGTATTTCAAGTGCAAGAACGCCTAGGTTTTCATTTTTAATCGCCTGCATGGATTCAATAGGGTCAACCGCAGATATTTCTATTTCACCTTTGACCTTCTCCTGAACAATAACATTACAAGGAAGCATGGTGCCTATTTTGTCTTCGGCCTGAAGCGCCTTATAAGCGTAAGGAGGGTTGCAGGCTCCCAGAATTTTATAGTTATACAGGTCTACATCCATTTTCTTTTTTAGGGTAGCTTTTAAGTCTATTTCCGTCAAGATACCGAAGCCTTCATTTTTTAATGATGCCGTGACTCTGTCAATACCTTCTTCAAAACTAATTCCCCTAAGGGTTTTATTTATATAATAACTCATGTTTGTATTTTTTAAGATTATTCCCTTGAAACAACTCGTGTAAAGTTACGTATTTTGTTATCTATAGCCGCCAAGTATAAATATTTTATTGAGGATGTTAAATTGCTTAAAAATTCTAATATATTTACATCTTCTGAATTTTAGAACGCAAGAGTGAATAAGAAAAAAATTACCGTTAAGGAGTTAGCTCAACAGCTGGGGGTTTCTATCTCTACGGTATCTAAAGCCTTGAATGATAGTTATGAAATAAGTGAGGTCACTAAGCAAAGAATAAGAAAACATGCTGAAAAGCACAATTACAAACCCAATAGGCTGGCGGTTAATTTAAAATCGGGCAAGACCAGGACCATCGGGGTTATTTTACCGAGCATTTTAAATAATTTCTTTACAACCGTTCTGTATGGGATAGAGCAGGTGACCAATAAGCGTGATTATAACATCATTACCTGTATTTCAAACGAATCTCATGATAATGAAGTAACTAATACTGAGATCCTGTCTAATGGAAGTACAGATGGTCTTATAGTGGCTATAGCGGAAGAAACACAAATCAATAGAAATTATGGCCATTTTCAAGAATGTATCGATGAAGGGAATCCAGTTTTGATGCTTGATAGGGTAACAAAGTCTATTTCCTGTGATAAAGTGATCGTAGATGATTTCAATGATGCCTTTTTAGCAACCGAGCATTTGGTGAATTTGGGTTGTAAGAAGCTTGCCTTGGTGTCAACAATTGAGTTTCTTGGAGTTGGGAAGAAGCGTGTAAAAGGCTTTAAAAAAGCGGTGAGTGAATTGTTGGGTGATGAGCATCCTGAACTGGTTCTTGAAACCAGTTTAAAGAAACTCCAATTGCAAATTGAAAATTTGCTTGATGATCATAAGATAGATGGCGTTTTAGCGGTCGATGAAGATGCTTCTCTGGTGGTTCATAAAGTTTCCAAAAGCAAAGGGTTTAAGATTCCAAATGACATTGCAATAATTGGATATGCCGGAAAAAAATTAGCAAAATATATCAGTCCTTCTTTGACGACTGTCAATCAAAATGGAGTGAAAATAGGGAGGGCTGCTGCGAGAATTTTAATAGATAGGTTAGAGGGAAAGAAGACTGATTTTGTCACAAAAATTATCGCTACCAATATCGTTAAACGCGGTTCCACATTTAAAATTGACTAGCACTGAGGTTTATCTACACAACTTGCTGATTACTAATTTAGTATAGTACATAATTCATTCACTATAAGGTTTGTCTATACTTGATTTTTTATAAAATAATGTATTATTATATTTTATTTAAAATATTAGTTACCAGATCATAAAGTACTATTATCTAAACTTTAAAATTAAAAATTGTTATTTGTGATTAAATTTTAGAAATCAGGACAAAATTTATAAAAAAAGACACTGATTCTGTCAGTTATTCTACAAGATAAAATCTTCGAATTTCCTGGTAAAACGGGTGCCAAATTTACTTAAATGAGATTGCTGTATTATATGATTAACTTAATGTTTATATTTGAAATTGTATTTAATTTGATCAATCATATTTTGAAATAAAATCAATGCAAAAAATAATTTGTTTACTATTTTTTTTGGTTGCCAATACAATTGTGATTAGCCAGGAGTTAGCTCCTATTCAAAATTATGGAATTGCTGATTATGAAGCTGGAAATCAAAACTGGTCAATAACTCAGACTGCCGATCATTATATCTATTTTGGCAATAATAATGGCTTATTGGAATTCAATGGTGCAGGATGGAAATTATACCCATCAAACAATGGCACAATTATAAGAGCTGTTCATGCCGTTGACAAAATCATATATTCTGGTTGTTATATGGAGTTCGGTTTTTGGAAGAGAAGCGAATTTGGTAATTTGGAATATACGTCTTTGCTCAATAAGCTGGATCAAGCTTTAATTGAAGATGAACATTTTTGGAATATAACTTCAATAGATGAGTGGGTGCTCTTTCAATCTTTGAATCGGATCTACCTTTATAACACGGCCGATGAATCCATTGAAATAATTGATTTTGACACTTCCCGTGCCAAAATTTTTAATTTGGGAAATAAGATATATATCCAAAAGGAATCAGAAGGCCTTTTTAGTATTCAAAATGGAAAAGTGGTATTAGTTTCTGATAATCAGAATTTTAAAGATAATTTTATAGTTGGAATCTACAATCATTCAAAGAAATTATTAGTAATTACTGAAAAAGGAAAATTTTATTTTCTGAAGGACAATGAGATTTCTGAATGGAAAATTGAAGCCTTTAAGTC
>JAUXCI010000123.1 GCA_030618945.1 Flavobacteriaceae bacterium | reverse complement strand
CTCTGATAGTTATTTCCAGACTGAGAACTATTCCATGTCATCGTATTATTTTTCAAAATTCATCACTAATTATCCTGAGAGTACTAAAGTAGAGGAAGCTGCATATTACAGTGCAAAAAGTTATTATTTGGCAGCTCCCATTTATAGTAGAGATCAGGAGGATACTTATAAAGCTTTGACGGCTTATCAAAATTATATTGATAGGTATCCAAATTCTTCTTTGATAGCCGAAGCGAATAAGGATTATGCTGAATTAAATAATAAACTACAGTTCAAGGATTTTGAAGTAGCAAGACAATATTACCATACTGAAAATTATAAAGCTGCTATTCAGGCTTTTGAAAACTTTAATGAAGATCATCTTGGGTCGGAATATAAGGAAGAGACTTTTTACTACAGCTTCAAATCGGCATATTATTTAGGGATGAAAAGTATCCTCAGTAAAAAAGAAGAAAGATTGTCTGATGCCCTTTTGGCCTATGGTAAGTTTAATAAAAATTTCCCTGAATCAGAGAAATTACCTGAAGTGGAAGGCCTGGCCGCTAAGCTTCACGCAGAATTGACTAAAACAAGAGAGCAATTATCTACAATATCACAAAATAATTAACGAATGAAAGACTATAAGAATACTGGAGCTCCAGAAAGTACGGTTACTTTTGATAAAAATAAAATTGAGGCACCTACTGAAAATATATACAAGGCTATAGCTATTATGGCAAGAAGGGCTTCTCAGGTAAATGAAGATTTGAAAAGTGAATTGATTGACAAATTAGAGGAGTTTGCAACTTTTAATGATAGTTTAGAAGAGGTTTTTGAAAATAAAGAACAAATAGAAGTATCTCGTTTTTATGAGCGTCTGCCAAAACCGACTTCCATAGCTGTTAAGGAATGGTTGGATGATGAAATTTATTATAGAACTCCGGATACAAGTAACGATAATATATAATAATTATGTCTGTTTTAGGCGGTAAAAAAATTCTTCTAGGAGTTACTGCCGGAATTGCTGCTTATAAAACGTCCTTTCTGGTTAGAAACTTTATCAAAGCAGGAGCTGAGGTAAAGGTGGTGATGACTCCTGCATCTAAGGAGTTTGTAACCCCATTGACGCTGTCAACCTTGTCAAAAAACCCGGTTCACTCAACTTTTTTTGATCAAAGTGAAGAGAATGAACTTTGGAATAGTCATGTTGATCTTGGCTTATGGGCAGACCTCATGGTAATTGCACCTTTAACAGCCAATACTTTGGCAAAGATGTCTGAAGGAATTTGTGATAATTTACTTCTTGCTACTTATTTGTCGGCTAAATCAACTGTTTACTTTGCTCCAGCAATGGACCTGGACATGTATAAGCATCCTACCACAACTAAAAACATAGCTACTTTAGAAGCCAGGGGAAATGTATTTATCCCACCAGCATTTGGAGAGTTAGCCAGCGGTTTGGAAGGAGAAGGCAGAATGGCTGAGCCTGATGAGATTCTTTCTTTTATTGAAAACCATATAGCGGCAAAATTACCCTTAAATGGTAAGCGTGTTTTGATCACGGCTGGTCCTACTTTTGAAGCTATTGACCCGGTAAGGTTTATTGGAAATCATTCTTCAGGGAAAATGGGATTTGCTTTGGCACATGAAGCGGCTGCACTAGGGGCTAGTGTAGTATTGATTTCAGGGCCAAGCTTTCAAGTAGTCAAACAGTCAGGCATAAAAAGAATTGACGTGATGAGTGCTGATGAAATGTATGATGTTACGCATCAAAATATCGATGACGCAGACATAGCTATATTTTCGGCTGCCGTTTCCGATTTTAAGCCAAAAGCAGTATCTTCTCAAAAAATAAAAAAGAAAGACGCGATCATGCAGGTTGACTTGGTACCAACCAAGGATATTCTTGCATCCGTTGGAGCTATTAAGAAGAACCAGTATTTGGTCGGTTTTGCATTGGAAACTGAAAATGAAATAGCCAATGCCAAATCAAAAATCAAAAATAAAAATCTCGATTTAATCGTTTTGAATTCGCTTCAGGATAAAGGTGCAGGGTTTAAGTCAGACACAAATAAAATTACCCTGATTGACAAAAATGATCGTATCCAAAGTTTTGATCTTAAATCAAAAATCGAGGTGGCCGAAGACATTTTTAATGATATAATAAAAAGTATAAATGCGTAGATTTGTATTCATTTTGTTATTTTTTGTGGGGTTTAATGCATCTTCACAAGAATTAAATTGCACTGTATTTATTAACGATGCGGAAATTGGGGTTTCAAATAAGAGTTTGTTTGAAACCATGCAAAATGATATTTTCGAGTATTTAAACAATACAAAATGGACCAATTCTACCTATAAAACACACCAAAAAATAAATTGCTCTCTCACCATTAATATACTTGAAGTTCTGGCTGGAAATAGTTTTAGAGGTAGTTTGCAGTTACAAATTTCCAGACCTGTTTATAATTCTACATATTCTACTCCCATACTCAATTTTAACGACAATGATATTTCGTTTATTTATCAGGAGTTTCAGCCTTTGGTGTATAATGAGGTTTCATTTGAATCTAATTTATCTTCCCTCTTAACTTTTTATGCGTATACCATTTTAGGATATCAGGCAGATACTTTTGGTTATAAAGGAGGTGAGGATTTCTTCAAAAAAGCCGAAAACGTAATGATAGTTGCCCAGCAGGGAGGTGGTGTTGGTTGGAACAGGATAGATGGAAATTACACGAGATATATGTTAAATGAAAATTTATTGTCTCCTGTTTATGAGCAATACAGAAAGTCAATGTACGAGTACCACATTTTAGGACTCGATCGAATGGTCGATAATAGTACAGAGGCCAAAGAATCAATCCTCAATTCAATAGTCGGGTTTGAGAAATTGTATAACGACAGGCCTAATAATTTTTTGATTCGGGTATTTATGGATACCAAAAGCGATGAAATTGTTGACCTTTTTTCCGATGGCCCTAAACTTGATACTTCAAAATTAAAGGAAGTCCTTTCGAAAATATATCCTTCATATGATGAAAAATGGGGCGAAATAAAAATTTAAACTAGCCTTAGGTTATGTCGCTTTTTATTTAAGTTTGCCTTGACGGCTTTATAATAGTAAAAAAACTTCATGTTAACATCTTTGTCCATTAAAAATTATGCGCTCATTGAGGATCTCAAAGTCGATCTTATGGGGCAATTGTCCATAATTACTGGTGAAACCGGGGCGGGTAAATCTATCCTGCTTGGCGGATTGGCACTTGTTCTTGGTAAAAGAGCTGACGCTACTCTGGTGTATGACAAGGCGAAGAAATGTATTATTGAGGCAGAGTTTGATATCAATGCCTATAATCTGATCAATTTTTTTGAAGACAATGATTTGGATTATGACCCAATAGTGATTATAAGAAGAGAGATCTTAGCCAATGGAAAATCAAGGGCATTTGTAAATGATACACCAACAACTTTGTCAGTATTGAATCAATTGACAGAACAGCTTATTGATGTGCACTCTCAACACGAAACTTTGCAGCTTTCTGATCCGGTTTACCAATTCCATATTATTGATTCACTGGCTGATAATGGACGCATTTTAATTGATTATAAGCAGGAATTCAAGCAATTAAAATTGCTGATAAATGAGCTAAATGATATTGTGGAGGCTCAGCGCAATGCCCAAAAGGAATATGATTATAATGTTTTTTTGTGGAATGAACTTGAACAAGCAGATTTAAAGATTAATGAACAAGAAGAATTAGAACGAGACCTCGAAAAACTATCTCATGTTGAGGAGATCAAGATGCAGATAGGGGAGATTCTTGATGTTTCAGAAATGGAACAAATGGGAGTCTTAAGTCAGTTATCACAAATTGATCACAGTATTTCAAAGATTTCTGGTTTTGATGATTTCTATGCCAATTTATCAGATCGTTTTAAGAGTGTATGGATCGAGTTTAAAGATATTATTGACGAATTGCATCTTGAGAGTGATAAATTAGTGTATGATCCTGTAGAACTTAGCAAAGTAGAGGAAAGGTTGAAGTTGATTTATGACTTACAGAAAAAACATGCTGCGGGCACGGTTGTTGAATTATTGGAAATTAAAGACAGCTATAAAGCTAAAATAGTTGAAGTGGATAATGCGGAGGAAAAGACTAGTCAAAAGCAAATTGAGATTGCGAAATCGGAAAATGCCCTAGACAAACTTGCTGCTGATATGCATAAGAGAAGACAGAAGGCGGTTCCTCAGTTTATAAAACAAATTGAATCAGTTTTGAGTCTTTTGGAAATGAGAAATACAAGATTCAAAATTGGATTGATTAAAAGTGAACATTTTTTAAACAATGGTAAAGATCAACTGGAGTTTTTAATGTCATCAGATAAAGGAAAAAACTTTGAGCCTTTGAAAAGAATGGCTTCAGGTGGTGAGATGTCGAGAATGATGCTAGGAATTAAATCGATTTTATCCAAGTATTCGAATTTACCAGCCATTATTTTTGATGAAATTGATACGGGTGTATCAGGCGAAGTGTCAAATAAAATAGCAAAAGTAATGCTGCAAATGAGCCAAAATATGCAGGTGATTACAATTACTCATTTGCCACAGGTAGCCGCAAAAGGGCATCAACACTACAAGGTGTATAAGGAAGAAGCTAAAGGATCAATATCATCAAACATTAAATTGCTGAATGAGGAGGAAAGACTGGTGGAGCTGGCAGAAATGCTCGGAGGAAATACAATAACGGCTTCAGCCATGGCACACGCCAAACAGCTTTTGTCATAAATGGGAATGTTAAAATAATGACTTAACTTTGCACAGTTTGTCAAAATAAAACGAGGATTAAAATATCATTGATACCAAATTAAAAATTTATTTATGTACAATTTATTAAAAGGAAAAAAAGGAATTATTTTTGGAGCTTTAGATTCTAAGTCCATTGCCTGGAAAGTGGCTGAAAGAGCTCATGAAGAAGGCGCTACTTTTGTATTGACCAACGCACCTGTAGCTTTGCGTTTGGGAACAATTGCAGAGCTGGCAGAAAAAACAGGGTCTAAGGTAATTCCGGCTGATGCGACATCTATCATGGATCTTGAGCATCTAATAGATGAATCTAAGGAAATACTTGGGGGAAAAATTGATTTTGTATTGCATTCTATTGGTATGTCTGTGAATGTAAGAAGAGGAAATCATTATACCCATCAGGATTATAACTTTACAAAGACAGGTTGGGATGTATCCGCCTTATCTTTTCATAGGTTAATGAGTGTATTGTATCAAAGAGATATGATGAACGAATGGGGAAGTATTGTAGGTTTAACCTATATGGCAGCTCAACGTGTATTTCCTGATTATAATGACATGGCTGATAACAAGGCTTATTTAGAATCGATAGCGAGAAGTTTTGGTTATTTTTTCGGAAGAGATAAAAATGTTCGTGTAAATACTATTTCACAATCGCCAACCTTAACAACCGCAGGGAGTGGGGTAAAAGGATTTGATGGTTTTGTTGCCTATGCTGATAAAATGTCACCCTTAGGTAATGCTACAGCTATAGAATGTGCTGATTATACCTTGTCTTTATTTTCTGATTTAACTAAAAAAGTGACGCTTCAAAATTTGTACCATGACGGTGGCTTCTCCAATATGGGAGTGAGTACAGCCATTATGGATGAATTTATGAAATCTGAAACCAAAGAAGAGGAAGCGCCTGTTAAGAAGGCTAAGAAATAATTTTATCAAATAGTTTTAAAAAGGGTGATTTAAACAAATCACCCTTTTTTTTATGCCATTTTTTTAAATAAAACGATTATTCATAATTCCTTATCAACAATTATAAAGTATGAGTATTGTCACGTTTTGCAAAATTTAAATTCTATAATTTTGGGAAGCTTAAAAAAAATAATCTGATCCTGTGATTGAGGCCAATTTATTTGGGGAATTCTAAAGATGTTCCACGAATCCTTCCATGATCTAAAAAATATATATTGACAATGAAACCACTTAAAATTATTGTGCTTGCAAAACAAGTTCCAGATACAAGAAATGTGGGGCCCGATGCAATGAAACCTGATGGTACTGTTAATAGAGGTAAACTCTCAACCATTTTTAATCCGGATGACCTGCACGCCCTTGAATTGGCTTTAAATATTAAGGATAGGTTTCCCGGAACTGAAGTTACCATATTAACCATGGGACCAAAAAGAGCAGCTGATATAATAAGAGAAGGTTATTATCGCGGGGCTGATCACGGTATTATGATCTCAGACAGGAGATTTGGAGGCGCTGATACTTTGGCAACCAGCTATACTTTGGTCAAGGGTATAGAAAAGCTGGCGCCTTTTGATCTGATTCTTGGGGGAAGACAAGCAATTGATGGAGATACAGCTCAGGTTGGTCCTCAATGTGCTGAAAAATTGAATATTCCACAAATTACTTATGTGGAAGAAATTGAATCGATTACTGATACTGAAATTATAGCAAAAAGGCGATTGGACAAAGGTGTGGAAACGCTTTCATCTACCTTACCTTGCTTAATGACTGTGCACGAATCTTCTCCTCATTGCAGGTCTAGAGAGGCGAAACGAGTAATGCAATACAAATACGCGAGAACCCTAACAGAACTGAATTCTAAATCCACCAGTGAATTAATTCATGAATTGCATCATAAAAGACCCTATTTAACAATTCCTGAATGGGGTGTGGAAGATATTGGGGCAGAAATGGAGAAGATAGGATTATCCGGTTCTCCAACAAAGGTCAAAAGTGTGGAAAGCATTGTGTTAACGTCTGATGAAAACA
Source organism: Flavobacteriaceae bacterium (assembly GCA_030618945.1). Lineage (GTDB taxonomy): Bacteria > Bacteroidota > Bacteroidia > Flavobacteriales > Flavobacteriaceae > Lutimonas. The sequence continues at coordinate 658 of JAUXCI010000123.1, read as the reverse complement.
AAGTATTAAAAGACACAGATGACGATATTGAATTGATGATCAAAGAATTAATAGAAAATCACACCATCGGTTAACCGATATTTTAATAAAGACAAGGGTATGAAAAGTGTATTTGTTTATTGTGAAGTAGAGAATAGTGAAGTTGCCGATATAAGTCTGGAATTGTTATCTGCAGGAAAGCGCTTAGCACAGAAGTTAAGTTGCCCGCTTGAAGCTATGGTTTTTGGTGCAGGATTAAAAAGTATAGAAAAGCAGATTGCCCCTTATGGGGTCGATCGTATTCATATAGCCGATGATGTAAGACTCGAACCTTTTAGAACCTTACCTCATGCGACCCTGGCTACAGAAATCCTGAAAAATGAGGAGCCTCAGATTGTTTTGTTTGGAGCAACTTCCATCGGAAGAGATTTAGCGCCCAGACTAGCCTCTGCCTTAAATTGTGGACTCACCGCTGATTGTACCATTTTAGATATTGGCGACCATTTTGTTAAAAAAGAAAAAAAGGAATATACAGATTTATTGTATGCGATAAGGCCCGCTTTTGGAGGTAGTATTATGGCAAATATTATCAATTGGGATCAGCATCCTCAAATGGCTACAGTTAGAGAAGGAGTGATGAAAAAGGAAATCTTTGATGCTAACTATTCAACCGAAATAG
>JAUXCI010000066.1 GCA_030618945.1 Flavobacteriaceae bacterium | reverse complement strand
TGATCGTAAACAGAAACATCGCACCTCCAAAATAGTTGAACTGCCCTGTGGCAAGACCAAATCCAGCTGTACATAAGGGCGGCATTAAAGCAGTAGCAATAGCTACACCGGCTACAGTGTTAAATTGAGCCTTAGGTCGGCTGATGGCAATGATCAAAGCTAGTCCACCCGTTATAGCGATGAGGACGTCCCTAACATCCGGTCTGGTTCTGGCTAGAATTTCTGGTGTTGCCTCGCTAAAAATCGGAATACTAAAAAAAAGAAATGAGGTAAGAATACTTAAAAAAACCATGGAGCCAAAGTTGATCACCGATGACTTCAAGGTATCCACGTCATTAACACCTATGGAATATCCAATTCCTAAAATTGGCCCCATCAAAGGAGAAATTAGCATGGCTCCTATCACCACGGCTGGGGAGCTGGTATTCAACCCGATCGAAGCAATTAATATTGAGAAAACGAGTATCCAGGCCGTCTGCCCCTTTATAGAAACTCCTTCTCGTATAGTCGCTGCGGTTGCTTCCTTATCCGTTCCTTTTCTAATACTTAAAAGCTCTGGTAAATATTCTTTTATACTTTGAAAGAAACCCTTAAATTCCTTTTGAACGTCCGACTTTTGATCTTTTAATTTTTGATCCTGATCTAGCTGATCCTTTTTGATATCGTCCATGAATTACTAAATTTGCTAAGTAAATGTACTAAAAATTAGGTTTCTTTAAATCGGTCTTCTGCCATCTTGGAAACCTGTTTTATTTGTTGTTCATGATCCTTGGGGAAGATCATGATGGTATCTTCTGTGTCAACAATGATGTAATTACTGAGCCCTTCTACAATAATCTTCTTATCAGGAGGCGTGCTAACCATATTATTGGATGCCTCTCTAAAAAAACTTTTGGCATTGACAATGGCGTTGTTCTGTGCATCCTTTGGCAGTTTATCGTAAAGTGAACCCCAGGTGCCCAAATCGTTCCAACCAAAATCAGTTGACATGACAAATACATTTTCAGCCTTCTCCATGATACCATAATCAATAGAAATATTCTCAGACTTTGGATAATTCTCGGCAATAAATTCTCTTTCCTTTGAAGTATTCCAACAGGCATTGCCTTCTTCAAACATGCTGTACATTTTGGGCAAACTCTTTTTAAAGGAGTTTAGGATACTTTTTACGCTCCATATAAAAATTCCAGCGTTCCATAAATAATCTCCCTGTTCAATGAATTTTTTCGCTGTTGGCAGATCCGGTTTTTCTGTAAAGTTTTTAACTTTTTTAACTTCCTCCTCTACATTTTCAAATTGGATATACCCAAAGCCCGTATTTGGCCCGGTGGGTTTAATCCCTAAGGTCATTAACACGTCTCTTTGCTGACACTCGATAAAAGCGCTTTGTACATTTCTTACAAATTCGGCTTCATCTTCAATATAATGGTCAGAAGGTGCCACAATCATCACCGCCTTTTCATCAGTACTGGTAATTTTTAAAGCGCTGTACAAAATACAAGGCGCCGTATTTCTCATCGCAGGTTCCAATAATAACTGACTTTCATCAACTTGTGGTAAATGCTTTAATACTAAATCTTTGTACCTCTCATTAGTGGCTATCAAAATATTTTCTGAAGGGATCAATTTCTCGAGCCTGTAAAAAGTTTGTTGAATGAGCGAGGCACCTGTGCCCAACATGTCATGAAATTGTTTAGGGTTGTCCGGCGTACTTACAGGCCAAAACCTTGAACCTACTCCACCTGCCATTATAACGGCGTAATAATTTTTGTTCATATTTTTTTTATGGTATCAGATCCACCTCTGCGTTAGGGTGAAATACATATTTTTTATCAGATTGAACTTCAATACATTCGTACCTTGTTCTTCTCTTCTCTCCTTTGATATAAATTCTATTATTATAATGAAATTTACTTTGAGACGGTAATTCAAAAATAGGGGTTTTATTTGATTTCGCATCGTATGCCCTCATCCTTAATGACAAATTAACATCGGTATCACTACTGGCCTTAGGGTTTATTAAATAACGAGCCAGCTGCACCAAAATATCCTCTGGAAAAACATCCGGATTCAAAAAAGGCAACATAAGCAGTTTAAAATTTCTTTTCCATTCCTGGCCATGTGGTTTTACCCTTTTAAACTCCTCAAAAGTTATTAAATGTGCAAACTCATGAATCAAGGTAAGCAAAAACCTGTATGGGTTCAAATCATTGTTGATGGTGATTTGAATTTTGCCGTCAGCATATCTTTTAAAATCGCCATGTTTTGTACGCCTATTATTCACAATCTTCAGATGACAAGGGTGCTTATCCAGTAAGCTCAACACTTCTGCCACTGCCGCTTCAGGAAGGTATTCACTTAAAATTTTATTCTTGGTTTCCAAATAATGATTTTCTTTTTCGAGGGTCCTGACAATTCAAATACTATGGTGTAGAATTGGATACCTGCAATACCTTTCCATTATATACCTTATTTCCCTTTAAAGAAAAGTCAGCGATGTATTCAGCCATTTCGGAAGCGGTTGTGGGTGCCAGATAATCAGGGAAAGCCTCTTTTAACATTTCCGTTTGAACAGCCCCTAGCGCAAGTGTATTAAAGGAAATGCCTTTATCTTTATATTCCTCTGCCAGTAATTCCATTAAGGTAATAATGGCAGCTTTTGAAGAACTGTAGGCTGATAGTCCGGCAAATTTAAGACTGCCTTGCACACCGCCCATGCTGCTGATGGCAACTACATGGCTTCCCAGCTTGAAATATTGCTCTAAACGCCGGGTTAGTTCTGCTACGGCAAACACATTGACCTGGTATACTTTTATAAAATCCTCAAGTGTTGTTTCCTTAAAAGGCTTATGCATCAAAGTACCGGCATTATGGATGAGAACATCAATTTCTCCCCAAAACGCTTTTACAAATCTCTCAACGGCATCAAGACCTTCTGTTTCGGTTATCTCCGTTTGTAAGGGATGTAATCCTTTATGTAATTCAGCCAGCGTTTTTAAACCATCAACATTTCGACTAAGCGCCAAAACCTCATGACCTTGAGAAACCAGGTGCTTAACTAGCTCTAATCCAATTCCTCTGCTGCAACCTGTGACAATAATTCGCTTTGAGCCCATCCAATCTTTGATTTAACCTTTATATATTTAGCCAAAAATATGAAATTTTTAAGCATTTCTTTTTGTTAATTTCACTTCTTTAATCATTGGACAAAACCAATTTTCGCCGTAGAAGAAATAAAAGTTAAAAGAGTTAATTTTAAGCTAGGTGGAAAACGACTCGTCAACATTAAATTGGTTTTTCTTAAAAACACTTATTCAAATGTGACGTGCTGGTAGGCTCCAATATCAGCCGGTAAAACGCGCTTTACCCCTAAAATATCGAAAGGAACCTGCTCTGAAGCCGGAAGGAAGGCATTAGAATTGGCATCAGATTCATCTCCAATAAGAAAATTATTTTCGTTTATATCTTTAAAATCCGGTTCCCCGTTAAAAATATTATTCTGATACAAATTGATATTATCAAAATCGTATAGGGGGTCGTTAGCGTAGAACCCGTTGGCATCATCGAATCTCAATAAATTATTCCTGAAATTAAACGAAAACGATGCCTCTTCACTTTTTTCCAGTAAAAACTCAATGTTTCTATTTCCTTCTATAATACAATTGCTAAAGTTTGCCGCCACCAAATCGTTGCTTAAAATACCTCCTTCAACCATTTGATAATTATTCACCAATACAGTAGGATACTCTCTGATACTGCCACTCCAATAGTTGGCAAAAGTAGAATGAATGAAGTTATATGTACCTCCAAGGGTACAAGCCAGTGAGGACTGCCCGTTATTTCCAATGACCACGTTCGTCCCGCTAATATGCGCTGACCTGCCCAGCAAACCAAAATTTGAGGTATTATAGATCTCCGTATTATTAATCCTTAAGGTTGGTCCCAGGCTTCCCCCAATAGAATCCATGAGAATCCCTAAGGTGTTGTTTTTAATTAAAGTGTGGTCTATTTCGTGATTCTTGCTTCCAGCCCTAAGCCATATGGTGCCCCATTGCCCTGGAATATCTTTATAAAATGACTCCAACCTGTCTCCTGTTATGAGTACTTTTTCTTCTAGGGTACCCTTTATCTTAAGACTGGCGTTTTTTTCAACCAACAAGCCGGAATTAGCGTGAAAATAAATCCTGGCACCTTTCTCTATAATTAGTTTATTCCCTTGACTTACGCCTGCATAACCATAAATAACATAGGGTTTATCATTTCCCCATACCTGATTTCCATCCAAATAAAATCCGTCTACGGTAATTTCTTCTCCTTCTTCATTTTCGCCAAGAACGATCTTCTCTTTTATACCTTGGTCATCCTTTTTGGGATACAAAAAATAGGCATCCTGAACAAGGGTAACCAATTTTACATCCTGCTGGTTTGTTCCCTGATCAAAAACTATGGAATCAGTATAAATAGGGTCGGTAACTTGAGAAAAATCTATCGTTGCTTCAATAAAAACGAAAATACTGTCTTTGCTAAGAACAGAAACATTTTCAAAAGCTTTCCCGGATATGCCATTGACATTAAGTCGGTAAAACGAATTCTGGCCTCTTCCCAAACGGATACTTGGAATATTAATATTAGTACCACTTCTATTATAGACCTTAAAGGCACTCGTACTGGAACTGATATTAGTAAATACAGTATCTAAAAATACAGTATCCTTAGAAAAAAATAATTCACCTGTACTGGGAGAGCTTTCAAAAGGATCCTTATCACATGACATTAATGATAAAAGAGCAATCCCAAGAAAAAACAAATAACGAAGCATTTCTTTTTATTTTTCTATCAGTTTGATCTCAAAAACCTTGTTCCAGTTTTTACCGGTAACAAAAAGACGGTCATTTTCAATATCATAGGCAATTCCGTTCAAAACATTATCATCGCCGTCCTGTCCAGCCTTGCTTTGCAAACCTTTTAAATTGACGATTCCTTCAATGGCTCCGTTTGAAGGCTCCACAATAAGGATGGAATTTTTCTGCCATAAGTTGGCATAAATCTTCCCTTTGACATATTCGAGTTCATTGAGGTTTTCAGCTTTCCGCTTATTGGTATAAGTTTCAATAAAGGATTCTTCCTCCAGAGTTTCTGGATTGAGAAACCACATTCGTTCAGATCCATCTGTTTTAATAAGCTTTTCCATATTATGGGTTAGCCCCCACCCTTCTTTACTCTGTTTATAATTAAAGGTTTTTTCTAATTCAAAGGATTCCAGGTTATAAACAAAGCCTAGCTTTTTTTTCCAGGTAAGTTGATATATTTTATTGTTTAAAATGGTCATACCTTCTCCAAAATATTTCCTGTCAAGATCTATCTTTTGTATTATTTTACCCGTTTCAATTTCAACCTTTCGCAAAGAAGAACTACCCAATTGACCAGTACTTTCATAGAAAAATCCATTATGAAATACAAAACCTTGTGTAAAAGCTTTTTTGTCATGTGGAAATTCATTGATTATTTCATACGAATATACCTTTGGAGCAGATTTTCCTAGAAAATAGATGGTGTTATTCAGTTGTTTTTTCTCACCATTAAAATAAATGGTGGCTGATACAGCTTGTTTCCCTAGCTTATAGTCCTTAATATCAATGGCTTCATGATTTTCAACCAAGATTCCATTGATGAAATATTGAACAGAATCAATAGGGTTACCACTTTTTTCTTTAACAGAAATTTTTAAGGTCTCACTTACTTGAATACTTTTTGGGGATTCGAGGTGTAATTTATACTTATTGCCACAGGCACTGAAAATTAGAAAGGATCCCAACGTTAAGATGATAGCAATCTTATTCATATTAATCTTTTTTCTTAAAATAACTAAAATAATGATTGAGAATTAAAAATATTAATTAAATTTGCACTCTCAAATTCGGCAGGTGCTGAATCTTGTTTCTTAAAAGAAGCGAAAGTATAAAATTTAAATGAGTTAACGATGAGAAAAGGAATACATCCCGAAAATTATAGAATGGTAGCTTTTAAAGACATGTCAAATGGAGATGTTTTTTTAACAAAATCAACTGCCAATGCGAAAGAAACTATTGATGTTGATGGTAAGGATTATCCTTTAATCAAATTGGAAATTTCCAGAACATCTCACCCATATTATACTGGTAAAATGAAATTGGTTGATTCAGCAGGACGAATTGATAAATTCAAATCCAAGTACGCTAAATTCAAAAAATAAGAAGTTTTTCTTTGTAAAACTTTATTTAAAGTCCTTTCGATATCAATCGAAAGGACTTTTTTTAGTGGTATTCCATGAATTTTATCCACAATTGCAGGTGTTTTTACCAACTTTATTAGGAACAAGAGCATTTAATATTTAACTTTGTTTTAAGATTAGTTTGCTTGCTTTGGCAAAGTAGTTGATTTACACCCTCATAATAACTCCCCTCAAAAAACGTTAATTAAATAAGAGCATTGAATATTGTATTCAGTGATCGCTAATTGTTTTAATTTAATATTATGGAGATAAGCGAGGTAAAAGTTAGAAATGAGTTTTTTGTGTCGGCGCTATTTATTGAAAGCACGATCACAGATTACATTTCAGAAAGACTAAACATATCCAATCCAATAGATTCTGAATTTCTTGGGAATCATGAAAAGGCTCTTTCTTTTAATCAAAAGATGGATGTTCTTATCGAATCAGGAAATTTCTCTATTATAGATAAAAGTAAACTATCTGTATTTAGAGGAATTTATAAAGAATTTGTTATCAATATTGACGCTTTGTCTTTAGAAGAAAGTTTTTCTTCACCTGACAACAATGATGATTTCTTATTGATACTATATCCACAAAACGAATATTTACCTCGAGAAGAAAAGCTGATCAATGCCTGTTATCAATTAATTGGAGAAGTTTCGGAGTTGGTTGCACTTCATACCGAAAAAGCTGAGGTTAAAATGCCTCGAAAAAATAGATTTTTCAGCGCTGAAAACATGAAAATTGGAAAATTTGCAATGTTATTTTCATTTTTATTTATGACTTGATAACATTAGTAATATAAATATTTTGATAAAAGATGACCCTAAGCTGGTCATCTTTTTTTTTTGCTATTTTTGTATTAATCTTTAAACCATGGCAAAAATTTACAGACAAGCCGTAATGGCCGTAATCGTTAATACAGAATATAAAGTATTGATAGGTTATTCGCCCAGAGACAAAAGCTTTAAATTTCCACAAGGTGGTTTGGAAAAAAACGAGGACCTGATTACTGGCATTAAAAGAGAATTAAAGGAAGAATTAAATTATCAATTACTGGATAAGCAAATTCATATGGTGTATGATAAAAAAGTCAGATATCCCTTCCCCCCAGACTGCCATCCTATATTTATGGGTCAAGAACTATCAATAGTCAGGATAAATCATCGAAACGATGCCGAAACCATTCCTCAGGATGATGAGTTTGATAAACTGTTATGGATTAAGCCTAGTGATATTAGTCAATACAATTATCAATATCGGTCGCATGCCTATAAAAAGGCTTTAGAAATATGTGGTTTAATTTAGCTCAAGGGCTGATTAGATCAAACTCAAGCTTCAAGGGCTCAAGCGCATCCATAAGCTTCTCTATCAATCCTTCCCCCTGAAATTCGTAAAAATCTGAAAAATTCATCTGTCTTTCCTGTAAGCTCCCTTTTGGAAACAACTCATCTTGAAGTAGGCTAATTCTGTCAACAGTTTCCTTATACTTTCTTTTTTGAGCCCTTAGCAATCGTTTCTCCAGGTTCTTCAAACCATTCAACTGCTTTTTCTCCTGGGCCAGCACCGCACCCGTAAATGACTTATCTGTTTTTAGTGCAAGTACTTTTAAATGATCAAACATCTTTTGTAAATCCATTTGCTGATCCGAAAAATCAAGTTTAAGGTCAGAGATTTCTTTGACCTTATTTTTAATCAGCTCGTTTTGTGGAAGAAAAATTTCGGCGTCTGAAATATTTAGTGCAGCCATTTTCTTTCTTTGCTTTTCAGTCAAAAGCAATACCGAGTTTCTCAATAAGAGTATGGGAAAAGGTATATTCACCTTATTAAAATATTGCTTTAACTGCATCCAATAGGCTAATTCTCCTCCTCCCCCAATATAGCAAAGGTTTGGTAAGATCACCTCTTGATACAAAGGTCTCATCAATACATTTGGACTAAATTTCTCTGGGGTCAAACTCAGTTGCTCTAATATCTCTTCTTTTGAAAAAACTTTTTCTGTTTGATTTATCTTATATAGCCCATTATCCAATACAATTCGTTCCCGTAAATTATCTTCGAGGTAAAACAGGTTGATTTCTCTGGGGTTTACTTGAATGGGGTAACAATTACCCAGTAAGGCATTTGTTTTACTTACTTCATTAATACTAGTCTGATCAAGCAACTCTTCTTTAACATAAGGGACAAATAACCTTTTCAATTCGGGATCGTCTCCATCTATGATGACCAAACCATGATCTCCAAAAAGTTCATTGGCTAAATATCTTGTCGCATCTGTTAAGTTATCGTGGTTTAAATAGGATGCTGCAAAAAGTTGCCTCAGGCGTTTTGCATTTTGGCTTGTCCCAAGAGACGCGTCCAAATCTTTAAATACTTTATCCAGTCCATCAGTTGAAGTTCGGCCAACGGCCCCACTAACTTCCTTGTTCCAGCTTATTTTCTTTCCTTTAAAATTAAAAAAACGAATCTCTTCGAAATCGTGATCCTCCGTAGCCATCCAATATACCGGCACAAAATTATCCTCAGGAAAATTGTGCTTCAACTCTTTGGCCAAGTTAATGGCCGAAATGATTTTGTACAAGAAATACAAGGGACCCGTAAATAAATTTAACTGATGCCCGGTTGTAACCGTATAGGTATTTTCCTTCTCCAAAAGACTAATATGCTCTAAACTTAAAGTGGAAAGATTGAGTAGTTTTGACTGATCGATCAAACTTTGTTTTAACACCTTTCTATTTGCACTGGAAAAAGACTTTTTCTTTTGAGCAATTTGATGTTTAAAGCCCTCGATATCCGGAAAGTGATCATAAAATTCCTTTACATTTTCGCCACGATCCAAATAATCGCATATGATCTTTGAAAAATAACCAGTGTCCTTAAATTTTATAGAAGAATTCAATGCTTTAAATAGTATTTAGTTTCGTAAAAATACATTTTTTTTATTGTTTAAATGGCGATGTGAAATTTTAACCTCGCTTTAGGAAACCAAGTGTGAATGCGTAGATAATATGAACCTGCCTGGCCGGCAGGCAGGAATGAGTTGATTTGAAAATGAGTTAATTTGAAAATATTTTATAAAAGTAAATTGATTAAACTTTTCACTTTACAAACTTTTTAACTGCTCCCCATACAAATCAAAATCAGTAGCTTCGGTAATTTTAATGTCAATAAATTGGCCAATTTGAATATAGGATTTAGTAGCATCAACAATCACATTGTTGTCTACATCGGGGCTGTCAAATTCTGTTCTTCCAATAAAGTAATTACCTTCTTTACGATCAAAAATACAACGAAAGACTTCTCCGACCTTTTCCTGATTTAAATCAAATGAGATCTGCCCTTGAATTTCCATCAATTCAGCTACCCTTTGATTTTTAACCTCTTCAGGAACATCATCCTGAAGTTTATAGGCATCGGTGTTTTCTTCATGAGAATAAGTAAAACATCCCATACGCTCAAACCTGGTGTTTTTTACAAATTCTTTAAGTTCCTCAAAACTTTCTTCGGTTTCTCCTGGGTAACCCACGATGAATGTGGTTCTGATGGCCATATCCGGCACACGAGCCCTAAACTTGTCAATTAGATCAATCGTCTTTTCAGAAGTATTACCTCTTTTCATTGACTTGAGCAGCTCCGTATTGATATGCTGCAAGGGAATATCCAGGTAATTACAAACCTTAGGTTCGTTCTTCATGACGTCCAACACGTCTAAAGGAAAACCAGTTGGAAAGGCGTAATGCAATCTAATCCACTCAATTCCGTCAACTTTAACCAACTCTTTGAGCAGATCAGCCAAGGCCCTTTTTTTATAAAGATCGAGCCCGTAATAAGTAAGATCCTGCGCGATCAGAATCAATTCCTTTACACCATTTTGCGCAAGGAGCCCAGCTTCTTTAACGATATCTTCTATAGGAGTAGAAATATGACCACCTCTCATTAAAGGGATGGCACAAAAAG
>JAUXCI010000252.1 GCA_030618945.1 Flavobacteriaceae bacterium | reverse complement strand
TTCCAGTGGAGATGTCTGACACTAACAGTTCTTTCGCAATTCCAACAAATTATGAAAACCTTACTGCTTTGGCTTCAGAGAAAACTGATTTTACGGCCATTGCAGAAAATTCAATTCATGCTGTAGTACACGTTAAAAATCTTTCGATTGCTTCATCAAGTACCAATCCTTTATTTGAATTCTTTTACGGTCAACCCAGTGGCTCTGAGCGAGAGGTAGTGGGCTCAGGTTCGGGCGTGATCATTTCAGAAGATGGACATATTATTACTAACAATCATGTTATTAAGGGTGCCAGGAAGTTAGAAATTACCTTGAATAACAAGGAAACCTATGAAGCTGAAGTAGTAGGCGTCGATGAAAGTACAGATATAGCCTTGTTGAAAATAAATAAAGATAAGCTCCCATATCTCGCTTTTGGCAATTCAGATAATTTAAAGGTCGGTGAATGGGTGCTGGCGGTTGGCAACCCCTTTAATTTGACTTCTACTGTTACTGCAGGGATCGTAAGCGCTAAGGCGCGAGATATCAATATCATGAACAATAATAAAAGGATAGAATCATTTATTCAAACCGATGCTGCCGTAAATCCGGGAAACAGCGGAGGGGCCTTGGTAAATATAAGAGGAGATCTTATCGGAATCAATACAGCGATCTCGTCACAAACCGGTTCTTATATAGGATATTCTTTTGCCGTTCCTTCTAATATTGCGAAAAAGGTGATAGAAGATATATTAGAGTTTGGTAACGTACAAAGGGCCTATTTGGGGATTAATTACGAGGAACTTAACAGTAAAAAGGCAAGTGAATTTGGGGTGGAAAGTACGGAGGGGGTTTTAATTACAAGAGTACTTGACCAGGGTGCCGCCAAGGAAGCTGGATTGTTGGCCAATGATATTATTGTAAAAATGGACAATGTAAAGATCGCTAACTTTTCTGATCTCCAAGGTTTTTTAGGTTCTAAAAGACCTGGAGATATGGTTAAAGTTTCAATATTGAGAGATGAGTTAAGCAAAATTATTAACCTTAAATTAAAAAATCAGTTTGGTAAATATGAATTTGAGACCTCTGATTTTTCAGATTATTTTATTGGCGAATTGGCTCCCATTAGTAAAAGTGATGCCAAAAGGTTTGACATAGATTATGGTGTCAAAATCGTAAAACTAAAGAATGCTACCATTGAAAATACTTATGGCGTCAGTAACGGAGACATTATTTTAGCCATTGAAGATCATAAGGTGACGAGCTCACAGGAAGTAGATCAGCTTTTGAAAAAATACCAAAACAAAGATTATTTTGAGGTGCAAATCCTTACCCAGGGGGGTAAGATGGGTTATATTAGGGTCCGTTCAAACTAATGGTGTTTTAGCTCATTTTATAATTTATAGAAACAATATAATTTCAAAAAACCACTCATTTTGAGTGGTTTTTTTTATGAATTACATAAAATAATAACATATTTTTACGGAGTCAATAATATTAATATTTTTTGCCATGAAATTGAAAAGCAGTTACGAGGACCAATTATCAAATCAAGTAGACAAGAGGAGAATGTGCGTTGAGCTAATTAAACTGATTAGTGATTTATGGTATGAGAATAATATAGAATTGGTGTTGTTTAGAAACCAGTTGGTGGATCGAAACGTAAGTGAAGTATTGAATCTTATTGATTATTCCAAAGAGTTTGTTCAAAAACCAATAAGCATGTTTGACATGGTAAAGATCACTCAAAAGATTCAGACCATGGAACTACCACCTGCCAAGATTGATTTGGGGAAGTTGACCTATGTTTATCAGCTCACTGGTGAATCCGATTTGGATGAATTCGTAGCAAAGAAGCTAAAAGGAGCTAATAAAAGTAATGGTTTTAAACCCAAGGACGTAGTTCTTTATGGTTTTGGTAGAATAGGTAGGTTACTTGCAAGAGAATTGATGTCAAGAACGGGTAAAGGAGTTCAAATGAGGTTAAGAGCCATAGTTGTAAGAGGTGAGCTCACAAAAGAGGTTCTTGAAAAAAGAGCATCCTTGTTGCGAAAGGATTCGGTTCACGGTTATTTTAAAGGTGCTGTTAAGGTTGATTTTGAACAAAAAGCGCTGATCATCAATGGCACCCCTGTATATATGATTGCGGCAAATAAACCTGAAGATCCAGATTATAATTCATATGGAATTGAGGACGCATTAATCATAGATAATACCGGGGCCTTTAGAACTGAGGAGGAATTGGGTAGGCATTTACGGGCCAAAGGTGCAGATAAAGTATTATTAACGGCACCTGGAATCGGCAAGGTGCCCAACATTGTTTACGGAGTGAATCAAAAGAATTATGATCCTGATTTGGTTCGCATTTTTTCTGCCGCATCTTGTACTACCAATGCGATCACACCTGTATTAAAAGTGATTAATGATACCCTGGGAATCAAACACGGACATATTGAAACGATCCATTCTTATACCAATGACCAAAATTTGGTAGACAATATGCACAAGAAGTACCGGCGGGGTAGAGCTGCTGCCTTAAATATGGTCATTACAGAAACCGGTGCAGGTAAAGCGGTTTCGAAGGCTGTTCCCGAATTACTCGGAAAATTGACTTCCAATGCAATAAGGGTTCCGGTACCAAATGGATCTTTGGCAATCCTGAATCTTAATCTTGAATCCAGGTCTACTAAGGAGGACCTTAACGCAATTGTAAAAAAATACGCTTTAGAAGGTGATTTGGTAGAACAGATCAGGTATTCAATGAGCAATGAGTTGGTTTCTTCTGATATCGTTGGAACCTTAGAACCAGCCATTTTTGATAGCCATGCCACAATTGTTTCAAAAGAAGGGGACCATGCCATCCTTTATGTATGGTATGATAATGAATATGGGTATAGCCATCAAGTTATGGGCTTAGCTAAGTATATCGCTAAAGTAAGAAGGTTTTCTTATTATTAAAATTCATTAGTTTTATTATTAAACGGCTTTTAAATTATTAGGGTTTTTTTTTTACATTTACATTATAATTAATATTATAAAATGGCGTCTCTATGAAAATAAAAATTACACTTTTAATATTATCATTTATCATTTTTTTTGCTTGCAAAAATGAACAAAGTAAAGTTCTACCACCACAAACAATTAAGGTCTTTGAAGTAAAAGCTAAAACAGTGCCTATCTATCAAGAATTTGTAGGTCAGATCTATGGAGAAAGAGATATTCCTATAAGAGCAAGAGTTCAGGGTTTTCTGGAAAAAATTTATTTTGAAGAAGGAACTCGTGTAAAAAAAGGACAGCTATTATATGCTATCGATCCCGATCCGTTCATGCAGGAGGTAGCTGAAAAAGAAAGCATGGTTGCACAAGCGAAAACATTGCTTATACAAAGTGAGAGTGATCTGCAGAGAATAAAACCACTTGCAGATATAGATGCTGTAAGTAAAAGGGAACTAGATATGGCACAGGCAAAAAGAGATGCCGATATATCGTCATTGGAAGCTGCTAAAGCTACTTTGAACATTGCCAATATTAATTTGGGATATGCTAAGATGTATGCACCTATAAATGGAATTATTGGAAAAACACTAGCCAGAGAAGGTGAGTTTGTTGGAAAGGATCCGAATCCTGTTATATTAAATACCGTCTCGGAGATTAAGAATGTTAGAGTGCAGTTTTTTCTATCAGAAACTGAATATTTAAGAATAGCCAGAAGCTACATGGAAAAGTACAAGAAAAAGATCCAAAAGAATAAAGAAAACCTTCCCGTAGAACTGATCTTGGCAGACGGTACTTTGTACAAGCACAAAGGTAAAATTGACTTTATAGATCGGAATGTTGATCCTTCAACTGGAGCAATCTTATTGCAAGCTTCTTTTCCAAATCCTGATGGATTGATCCGCCCGGGTCAGTTTGGAAGAGTTAAAG
>JAUXCI010000129.1 GCA_030618945.1 Flavobacteriaceae bacterium | reverse complement strand
CTTAGATAACTGCCCAATTTTCTTGCCCTTTATGTCAATCAAACCAACCAGGTCAATTATATCTTCAATTCTTTTTTTATCAACTTTATGGATGTCTGCATGAAAATTTAAATATTCTCTTACATAAAAATCGAGATACAAAGGATTATGCTCAGGCAGATATCCTATAGATCGTTTAACCTCCATACCCATTTTAAAAATGTCAAAATCATTGACCTTAACCGATCCACCAGTGGGTTCAATATAAGTAGTAATAATTTTCATCATGGTTGATTTTCCTGCACCATTTGGCCCCAAAAAACCAACGATTTCACCAGAATCAATGGTAAAACTAACTTCATTAAGAGCCTTTTGACGGCCATAATCTTTACTTACTTTGTCAACATAAATAGACATAATTACTTTTCTGATTGATGATACAAATAAACAAAATTTTGATGGATCCGTTTCTAATTGGAATACATCTTCAATTAGACTCCACAACCATTGAAGTATATTCAAACTTTTTCAAATAACACTTGCAATTGAAAATTAAATTCATACTTTTGCTGCCTAATTTTGATTTTAATGATAAATTCTGTACAAATAGTTAACCGTTTTTACTTTTACTTTTTTTATAAAATAAAAGGAGAGGCTCGTTATGTATAGGTTAAATATAAAAACAACATAGTAAGTCTCGTAATAACGGGGCTTTTTTTTTACAATAAATTTGAATTAATTCGTATGAAAATAGCCATACAAGGAATAAAAGGATCTTTCCACCATATCGTTGCCAATGAATTTTTTGGCGAACATATTGAATTAGCGGAATGTATGTCTTTTACCGAAATTCCTGAACTGCTTAATAATGGTGAAGTAGATAGTGCTGTAATGGCCATTGAAAACTCCATTGCCGGGGCTATTTTACCAAATTACAGTTTGATAGATGAATTTGACCTTAGTATAGAAGGAGAAGTATATATAAGAGTTCATCATCACTTAATGGCCTTAAAAGGTCAATCTCTGGATGACATCAAAGAAGTGTGGTCACATCCAATGGCACTATTGCAATGTAGAAAATTCTTTAGAAACAGGCCAAATATCAAATTGATTGAAGAAAAGGATACGGCGGAGGTTGCCAAAAGAATTAATGAAAATCAATTAAAAGGAGTTGCTGCGATTGCGAGTAAAATGGCAGCTGATCTATATGATTTGGATATTATTGCTGATGATATTCAAACCATTAGTCATAATTCTACCAGGTTTTTTGTTTTGAAAAAGGGACATGACAGTCCGTATCATCCAAGTAAAGTGGGATCGATAAAGGATAAAGCTTCCATAAAATTCATCACAAAACACGATGCTGGGAGCTTGGCCGAAATATTGGATATTTTTGGTAAACACGAAATTAATCTGACTAAAATTCAGTCGCTTCCAATTATTGATAAACCTTGGAATTACGCCTTTTTTATTGACCTTGTAATAGATGATTTCGTTTTGTACAAAAACGCCCTACACTTGATTTCGAAGAAAGTTACGGAGTTAAAAGTTCTGGGAGAATACCATCAAAATAATAAAACTAATGTTGAGGATTGCTGATAGATTAAATAACGTTAAGGAATACTACTTCTCAATTAAATTGAGAGAAGTGAGAGATCTTATAAGTCAAGGAAAACCTATTATCAATATAGGTGTAGGAAGTCCTGACCTTGATCCGCCAGAAGAAGTTATATCTGCCTTAAAAAATTCTGATGTACATGGATATCAGAGCTATCAGGGAGTGCCAGAATTGAGAAAGTCCATCTCAGCCTTTTACAAAAAATTTTATGGTGTACGCCTGGATTTTGAGGATGAAATTTTACCTCTTATGGGGTCAAAAGAAGGGATATTACATATCTCTTTGGCCTTCTTAAACCATGGGGATCAAGTTTTAATCCCTGACCCCGGTTATCCCACATATGCCTCGGTAACCAAATTAGTTCAGGCTGATCCGGTTCTTTATTCCTTGACAGAAGATAATAATTGGATGCCGGATTTAAAAGAAATAGAAAAATCGGATTTAAGCAAAGTTAAAATAATGTGGGTCAATTACCCGCATATGCCTACCGGAAGCAATGCCAGTGATCAATTGTTCAAGGAACTAATTGCATTTGGAAAAACGCATTCTATTTTGATAGTTAATGACAATCCATACAGTTTTATTTTAAACAAAAATCCCAAGAGTATTTTGTCAATTGAAGGAGCCAAAGAGGTTGCCATTGAACTTAATTCTTTGAGTAAGACTTTTAATATGGCGGGGTGGAGAGTAGGAATGGTAGTTGGTAAATCAAGTTATCTTGAGTCAATTCTCAAAGTGAAAAGCAATATGGACTCGGGCATGTTTTATGGAATTCAACAAGGTGCTATCAAAGCGATGAGCTTGACAAATGACTGGTTTGCTCGCAACAATAAAGTTTATGAAGAAAGAAGAGAAACCATCTGGCAAATTTGTGATAGCATTAATTGTACATATGACAAAAACAGTACAGGTTTATTTGTTTGGGCGAAAATTCCGAAGGATAAAACTTCTGAGAAGATGACGGATGACCTGCTTTATAATTATAATGTTTTTATAACCCCGGGAACAGTTTTTGGAAAGCAAGGAGAAGGATTTATCCGTTTTTCCCTCTGCATAGATAATGAGAAAATAATTGAAGTGTTAAATCGACTGTCTAAATACGGATCACAATGAACAAAATAGCAGTTATAGGCTTAGGACTTATAGGTGGTTCACTTGCCTTGGAATTAAAAAAATCTTCCTGGGCAACCATTTATGGTATAGATAAAAATGAAGATCATTTGCAAAAGGCCCTGGATCTTGGAATAATTTATGAAAAAGCAACGCTTGATATCGTCTCAGAAGTAGATGTGGTTATCATAGCGGTTCCTGTTAATATAATACCTGGTATTTCAATTGCCGTTTTAGACCTGATTGGAAAAGATACCCTGGTATTTGATGTTGGCTCTAACAAGGTTGCTGTATGTGATGCCGTAAGGAATCATCCCAAAAGGAAGAATTTTGTGGCCCTTCATCCCATAGCCGGGACGGAATTTTCTGGTCCTCAGGCGGCAATTTATGATTTGTTTACTGAAAAGGTAAATATAATATGTGAGAAAGATCTTAGTAGCGAAACCATGATTGACCGGACATTGGGCATATTTGAAGACCTCAAAATGAAAAATGTTTTTATGGACTCCTCTGTTCAACATGACAAACATATCGCCTATGTTTCTCATTTATCCCATATAAGTTCATTTATGCTTGGGAAAACGGTTCTAGAAATTGAAAAAGATGAAAAAAACATATTTAATATGGCAGGAAGTGGTTTTGCATCCACGGTTCGGCTTGCAAAAAGTAACCCGGAAACCTGGATGCCAATCTTTATGCAAAATAGAGAGAACCTATTAAAATCCCTGGAAGAATACATTAAAAATTTAAATCAGTTTAAAGACATATTAACTAAAAAATCGGCCGATGATGTTTTGAGCATCATGCAAAATACAAACAGAATTAAAGATGTTTTGGCTGGCATTAAAAATCAATAAAAATGGAAAATAAAAATTTTAGATCGTGGTTGGATGAAATGGAACTTAATCATCCATTGGTTATTGCCGGTCCATGTAGTGCAGAAACTGAAGAACAGGTGCTCGAAATTGCAGAAGAATTGAAAAATACTGATGCAACTGTGTTTAGAGCAGGTGTGTGGAAACCTCGAACCAGACCAGGAAGTTTTGAGGGAATTGGTGCAAAAGCGCTTCCTTGGCTACAAAAAGTAAAAGAGAAGACAGGATTACTTATTGCAATTGAAATTGCTAATGCCCATCACGCAAAATTAGCGCTTGAATTCGATGTGGATATCCTTTGGATTGGCGCTCGTACAACCGTCAACCCCTTTGCCGTTCAGGAAATTGCCGAAGCTATTCAGGGAACAGACAAAATCGTGCTGGTAAAGAACCCTATTAACCCCGATCTTGAATTGTGGATTGGCGCCATTGAAAGGTTGCATAAAATGGGTGTGAAAAACCTCGGAGCGATTCACAGAGGATTCTCATCTTTTAGAAAATCAAACTACCGCAACATTCCTAGTTGGCAAATTCCTATCGATCTAATGAGTAAATATCCTAGTTTACCCATTATAAATGACCCTTCTCACATATGTGGAAACAGAGAGGGTATTTTCGAAGTTTCTCAAACAGCTTTGGATCTTAAAATGAATGGGCTCATTATTGAAACACATTGTGATCCTGACAAGGCCTGGAGTGATGCCAAGCAACAGATAGTACCTTCCCGATTGGTAGAAATCATGGATGAACTTAAAGTTCGTAAACCTCGTTTTGAAAAAGAGGAATCAGTTTCTGCGTTAAATGCGCTCAGAAAAGAAATCAATGCAAAAGACGCTCAATTGATGGAGACCCTTTCTGAAAGGATGTTAATCGTTGATAACATTGGAAAGGCAAAAAAAGCTGCAAATGTAGCGGTGCTTCAAAACAGCAGGTGGCGGGAAATTTTGGAAAAAGTAACTAAAAAAGGTGATGAACACGGATTGTCTATAGGATTTATTGAGAAAATCTTTAAAGCAATTCATCAAGAATCAATAGCCCATCAGGAAAATATTATCAACAAATAATTAAAATTCTATTTTGATTATTATTCTTAGGGATTCTTATCTTTGTCATAAGAATCCCTATTTAGCTTTAGAACTTTTTTTCAATTAACCTGTAAAAACAGTATTTATCTAAAACTGAAAAAACGGTTATTTTGGAATAGCTTGAAGCTCATTAAACATTAAGGGAAAATAGATCGTCAACTAAATCTCTTCTTACGCAAATGATCATACATAATTTAGATACCTCCAATTCAGTATTGAACCATTTTGTTTCAGAGATCAGAGATGTTGAAATTCAAAAAGACGCCATGCGTTTTAGGAAAAATATTGAACGAATTGGTGAAATTCTGAGTTATGAATTAAGTAAAGAGCTCCATTTTTCTGAATCTACAGTGCAGACACCTCTTGGTGAGAAAATTATTTCCAAAGTTACTGACAACATCGTGCTTTGCTCAATATTAAGGGCTGGCCTACCATTGCATCTGGGTATTCTAAACTATTTTGATAAAATTGAAAATGCCTTTATTTCTGCCTATAGACATCATACTTCTCCTGAAGAATTTGAGATTAAAGTGGAATACCTTGCCTCGCCTTCTTTAGATAATAAAATATTAATCCTGGCTGACCCTATGCTTGCTACAGGTAGCTCTCTATGTGAAGTTTATGAAATCATGAAGAAGTTGGGTGAAATTAAAGAAATTCATATTGTGGCAGTTATTGCCTCTACGCAAGGAATCGACCATATAGCAAATCATTTTCCTGCTAATACCCACCTTTGGGTAGCTACGGTTGATCAAAAACTAAATGCCAAGGGTTATATAGTTCCCGGGCTTGGCGATGCGGGTGATTTGGCCTTTGGCAATAAGTTATAATCTCTACAAATAAACCACAAAAGCTATTATTACAAAAAGGTAGAGGACCGCTTCTTTAAGCCAATACTTATTTAAAATTTGCAAGTAATTTGCAAATAAAATACTCAGAGGGAAAAAAAGAAATATAAACTCCGATCCATCCTTTTCAGGTACTACAAAAACAATTAGCAATGATACCATGATATGTGCAATCAATAGAAACCAGGTGGATTTCACATCAATTTTTCCTAATAATGATTTATTTGTCGTTGGAATGATTGAAATAATAGCGACTAAACCTATAAAGACAAGAGGGATCAAATAATTTGCTGAATTATAAATACTTAGGTCAAACGAATAATCAATTTCCCATATTCTTGCAAAACTTTCTAAATCATTAAAAACGAGTAAGTAGGTATATGACAAAAAAATAGGTGTAATCAGCCCTATCAAGGGTATAAAAATATTGCGCCAATCTGCTTTTCGAAATATCAAGATCGCAGCATATAACAAAATCATAAAGAGCAAACTCCATATATAAAATAAACTAGCGATACCAATCCAAAATGCTCCGTCAAATATTTTTTCCTTGGTTTTGATAAATGACCTAAGGCTGTAAATTCTTCTAAATGCAAAAAGCAAAATAAAATTGGAAATAAATACGCCCTCATTTATAAAGGTATTAGGAAAAAAAGACCACAGAAGAATATAGAAAAATATCGCATAGGAATTATCTTCACTCAGAGAATTCTTTCTGATAATAAAATTAAGGACGAAAATCATAAGAATAGCCGCTGAAAGAAAAGCCCCATTCTTGATGAAAAAGAAAAAATCAAGCACTTCAGAATTGGCATTGATCAAGGCAATAATAAACATCATGAAAACCATTATGGAAAGCACCAAAAAATTAATTGGCCTGGTTTGATTAAAAAAATTGGCTATCATAGTGATATTTTTTATTTTTGCGCCGAGAGTAATTTGAATCTCCCCTATATTTGCTGCAAGTATAAGCTAATGTAAAAACTTTAGAACATAAGCCCAAAGGTTTAAGTTGATTTTAAAAAATAAAATAT
The DNA here is from genome assembly GCA_030618945.1 of Flavobacteriaceae bacterium. Taxonomy (GTDB): domain Bacteria; phylum Bacteroidota; class Bacteroidia; order Flavobacteriales; family Flavobacteriaceae; genus Lutimonas. The sequence continues at coordinate 450 of JAUXCI010000129.1, read as the reverse complement.
GATTTCAAATAATTTTTTCAGAGCTCTGGCCGATTTTTTTTCGGAAGTTTTATTCGTCCCTTATCAGGCCATTAGATCTATTGATGGATGGTGGACGTCAAACTTCTTCAACACTTTACTTTTTACCATAACTTTTGGATTGTTAATTTACTGGTTGGGTCAATTGCAAAAGTTTCGTAGGGCAAATTCAGAATAAACCACTAAACTCAAATTTCCTTGGGAAGCAAAAATAAATTAAAACGTTTTCAAGAAAACGATGCGTTTGAGAACGTCATTCAACCTAGCCGAGAAGAGGTCTTAAAAGGATTTTCCTTAAAAGGAAATTGGCATTTACATTTTAAAAATAACAATCCCATAGTATTGGAATTGGGCTGTGGGAAAGGGGAGTATTCAGTTGCTTTGGCCGAAAATAATCCGGAAAAGAATTTTGTTGGTATAGATATTAAAGGT
>JAUXCI010000219.1 GCA_030618945.1 Flavobacteriaceae bacterium | reverse complement strand
TTGCCTGCACCCGCTCAGGGAGCAGTAATGATCGCTGCTTTAGAAAAAGATAAAGAACTACTAAATATTCTTGATGAATTAAACGATAAAGAAACTGAGCTTTGTGTTGGGATAGAAAGAGAATTCCTAAATAAACTGGAAGGAGGCTGTTCTTCACCCATTGGTGCTTTAGCGATGATCAAAGATGAAGAACTCAAATTTAAGGGGGCTTTATTCAGCAAAGACGGCGAGACAAAAATTGAGTTTTCAAAAGCTGTACCGGTTAACCATACCACAGATATCGCATCATTTGCTGCTACTTATATTTTAGATCGAGGCGGAAGAAAACTGATGAGAAAAGAAGGTGAGGTCGAAAAAGAAATTAATATTTTCTCAACTAAGAACCTTTCTATAGTTCAAAAAAGTGCCTTAAACCAGAATATTGGCACTAACATGAGTGATTTTATCACCATACGATTCAACAGAATAAAGCGTTCGGTCATTAAGGGGCCCAAAAAACACGTGGTCTTTACGAGTCAAAATGCGGTTGCATCACTAACTGATAATTACGACAGTTCCGAATTGGACTTCGAAAACATTTATTGTGTTGGGAGGAGGACCAAAAAATTGATTGAAAATAAGATTGGTAAGGTTACAAAGGTTGAGAATTCTGCTGCAAAACTAGCGGATTTCTTAGTTGATCACTTAAAGAACGAAGAGATTACTTTTTTCTGTGGAAACCTTAGGCGAGATGAATTACCTGATAAACTCGGTGAAAACGGAATCAAAATTAATGAGGTAATTTCTTATCAAACCTTGTTAACACCAAATAAACTGGATAAAAAATACAAAGGAATTCTTTTTTACAGCCCTTCGGGGATTGAGAGTTTTTTGACTGAAAATAAAGCAGGTGATGAAGTTGCTTTTTGTATTGGAAACACTACAGCCGAGAAGGCAAGAAATCATTTTAAGACCGTTGTAGAAGCTAAATTACCATCAATGGAAAGTGTTCTAGATTCGGTAAATACTTATTTTTCAAATTAATGATTCTTTAATTATGAATAGAACCAGGCGACTTCGAAAAACAGAAAATATCAGACGACTTGTACGAGAAAACAGATTGCATGTTGATGATCTTATATACCCAATCTTTATAGAAGAAGGTCGAGGTATTGAAACAGAAATTGAATCAATGCCAGGCGTCAAGAGGTTTTCTTTAGATACAATTTCCAAGGAACTAGATGAGGTTACTTCATTGGGTATACCAGCCGTATTGTTGTTTGGTATTCCAACTGCTAAGGATGAAATCGGGTCTGAAACTTGGAATGATCAAGGAATCATTCAAAAGGGCATTAGATTTATAAAAAAACATTATCCAAAACTTTATATTATTACCGATGTTTGTTTTTGTGAATATACCAGTCATGGGCACTGCGGCATCATTCATAACAATGACGTAGACAACGATGCTACATTAGTAAATATTGCAAAACAGGTAATTTCACACGCAAATGCAGGTGCTCACATGGTGGCTCCTTCCGGGATGATGGATGGCATGATTGCTGCGATTCGAGAAGCTTTGGATGAAACCGGATTTTACGACCTGCCAATAATGTCATATGCGGTAAAATATGCTTCGGCTTATTATGGTCCGTTTAGAGACGCAGCCGATTCTACGCCAACATTTGGTGACAGAAGAACTTATCAAATGGATCCATCTAATAGAGATGAAGCACTTAGAGAAGCCACCTTCGATGATCAGGAAGGGGCAGATATTCTAATGGTTAAACCCGCTTTAGCCTATTTGGATATTATTCGAGACCTTAAAAATAATTTCGACCGACCACTGGCTTGTTATAATGTTAGTGGAGAGTACGCCATGATCAAAGCGGCGGGTGAAAAAGGATGGATAGATGAGGATCGGGTAATGATGGAAAGTTTATTATCCATGAAACGAGCTGGTGCAGATATTATCATCACCTATTTTGCAAAAGATGCAGCGCGTTTGTTACAGAAAACATAAAATAACAATCAAGAAATATATTATTGAACATGCTGTTAGAAAAATCCAAAGAACTATTTAAAAAAGGTGAAAAAAACCTTGTTGGTGCAGTGAACTCTCCAGTAAGGGCTTTTAAATCGGTTGGGGGTGTACCCATTTTTATAGACCATGCCAAAGGAAGTAAAATTGTAGATGTTGACGGAAATAAATATGTCGATTTGGTACTTTCTTATGGCCCCATGATATTAGGTCACAGGCATACGAAAGTGGAACTTGCTATTAAAAAGGCCCTAAAAAAAGGTTATACTTTTGGTGCATCGACCAGCGCAGAGATCAAACTGGCAAAAATGGTTTGTGATGTTTTTCCCGGAATGGACAAGGTTAGATTTGTCAATTCAGGAACAGAAGCTGTTTTGAGTGCCATTCGTTTAGGCAGAGCTTTTACAGGAAAAAATAAAATTGTAAAATTTGCAGGTTGTTATCACGGTCATTCTGATGCCCTACTAGTAGCGGCGGGTTCAGGTCTTGCGACCTTGAGTTTACCGGGAAGTAAAGGTGTGCCAGATGAAGCTGTAAAAAATACTTTAATTGCTGAGTATAACAATCTTGAAAGTGTAAAAAATCATCTCGATAAAGACGATGATATCGCTGCGGTAATTATTGAACCAGTGGCGGGTAATATGGGTGTTGTAAAACCCTCTCCTGAATTTATCCTTGAATTGAGAAATATAACGCGTGAAAAAGGTGTTCTACTCATTATTGATGAAGTTATGACAGGTTTCCGATCCAAATTTGGGGGTGCCCAGGAATTACTGGGGGTTGAAGCTGACATTACCTGTTTAGGTAAAGTGATTGGAGGCGGATTCCCAGTTGGGGCCTATGGTGCCAGAAATGAAATTATGGAGATGGTAGCTCCTTTAGGAGATGTGTATCAGGCAGGAACCTTATCAGGAAACCCAATTGCCATGGCCTGTGGTATAGCGACTCTAAAAGAATTGAAAAAACAAGATCCATATAAATTTTTTGACAAAAAAGCAATAAAAATAAAGGAAATGCTAATGAAATCGGCTGAAGCCAATGGAATTGAATTACAAGTGAACCATTTTGGTTCCATGATCAATCCCTTCTTCACAAGCGAGAAAGTAACCGATTTTAAATCAGCACTAAAAAGTGATACCGAAAGCTTTAAAACATTTTTTTGGAACATGATGGAAAATGGTGTTTTTCTGCCACCTTCTCAATTTGAAGCCTGGTTTTTATCATCAGCCATTAAAAAAGAAGATATGAAGACTATTAAAGCAGCCATCGAGATTTCAATGGCCAAAGTAGCTTCAAGTAAAATTCAATCGACAAATAACAAATAAGCTTTAATAATATCGAGAATCGATATTTACTACTAAAATTATGATTAAGAACGATCTATATTTAAGAGCATTAAGAGGTGAAAGTGTTTCAAGACCTCCAGTTTGGATGATGAGACAGGCGGGACGATATTTACCAGAATTTATAGCCCTCCGCGATAAATATGACTTTTTTACGCGCTGTCAAACTCCGGAACTGGCATCAGAAATCACGGTTCAACCGATCAGAAGGTTTGGTATGGATGCAGCTATTTTATTCTCGGATATCCTAGTTGTTCCTCAAGCCATGAATATACCTTTTGAAATGAAGGCAGGTTTAGGGCCTTACCTTCCAAACCCAATAAGATCTCAGAAAGACGTTAATAATACTTTTGTTCCGGATATCAAGGATAGTCTGGGATATGTGATGGAGGCGATTAAAATGACCAAAGAGATGTTGAACGACGAAGTTCCATTAATTGGATTTGCCGGATCTCCATGGACTGTTTTTTGTTATTGCGTTCAGGGTCAAGGGTCAAAAACTTTTGACAAAGCAAAAGAATTCTGTTTTACCCAACCTATAGCGGCCCATCAATTATTACAAAAAATTACGGATACGACCATTGCCTACCTGAAGGAAAAAGTTAAGGCAGGTGTCAATGCGGTTCAAATTTTCGACTCTTGGGGAGGCATGCTTTCTCCTGTTGATTATCAGGAGTTTTCATGGAAATACATTCAACAGATCATCGATGCACTTCACGAAGATGCTCCGGTTATTGCCTTTGGTAAAGGATGCTGGTTTGCTCTGGAAGAGATGGCGAATTCAAAGGCTTCCGCTTTAGGTGTTGACTGGACCGTTAGCCCGAAAATAGCGCGTGAATTAACGCACAATAAAATCACTCTTCAAGGGAATATGGATCCATCGCGATTGCTGTCTCCGCCAGCCGAAATTAAAAAAATCGTAAATCAAATGATACGCGATTTTGGAAAAGACAAATACATCGTAAATTTAGGGCATGGTATTTTGCCCAATATTCCTGTAGAAAATGCAAAAGCATCTATTGATGCAGTTAAGGAATATAAGGACTAAGTGCCCAATTTGAATCATAAAAGACAATGAATACTGAATTAATTCAAAAATACAATATTCCCGGTCCCAGGTATACCAGCTACCCTACTGTTCCTTTTTGGGACAAGAAGGGTATAGCTCATCAGGACTGGAAGGACACTACAGTAAGGGCTTTTAAAGAAAGCAATGATTCTGAAGGAATTAGCCTCTATATTCATCTACCTTTTTGCGAAGATCTTTGTACTTTTTGTGCCTGCCAT
>JAUXCI010000121.1 GCA_030618945.1 Flavobacteriaceae bacterium | reverse complement strand
TAAAATTTTGGACGATCCAAAGGCTGTTGATAAAAAAATCAATAAGGCATGCAGGATAAAACACAAACACGCTTATGAATAAGATAACTTTCAAACCTTTGATATATACTATAAGCTCTATACTATTAGGGGTTATCATCATGGGCTTCATAAAAAATGACACTAATATGCAGGTCCATAAGCAAAATGATTTAAAATATGATGGCACCTATTCTCTATACGTCGAGAAAACTGATCATTTCAATTTTCGCTGGATAACGGGCGCTGAAGATGTGGGTTCCTATGAGCTTGTCAATAAAAACAATAAGGTTATAGCATCAGGTGAAACTGCTAAATCAAGAACACATAATATTGACCTTGAAAAAGAAATAGAAGCGCCGTTTACTCTCAAATTTGGAGGTAAAAACCAAGGAATGCATGAGGTAGATATTAAACCTGATTTTGAACTTGAAAAAACTAACTATTCCAAGGTTGATTCTTTATATGTTATTGGCGATATTCATGGAAGATATGATCAATTGATTACTTTACTTCTTAAATCCAATGTAATTGATGAAAATTTAGATTGGATAGCTGGTCAGGCTCATATCGTTTTTTTGGGTGATATTTTTGACCGGGGAGACGACGTAACCAAAGTACTTTGGTTTATCTATTCACTTGAAGAAAAAGCGGCAAAAGCTGGAGGTAAGGCTCATCTTGTTCTTGGAAATCATGAAATAATGACCATGACCAAAGATTTGAGGTATCTGAGCAGAAAGGAACGAAACATTGCAATTGCTCATGGCCTTAGTTATGACCAGCTGTTTCATCCCGTCAATTCCTATCTTGGATCTTGGTTGAGAAGCAAAGTATCACTGCTAAAAGTTGATCATATTGTATTTGCCCACGGCGGAATACTTGACCTGGGACCAATTTCACTGGATGAGTTCAATAACCGTGCTTATTATTATATGAAAGACCCGATGTATCTAGACCTGATGAAACAATACCCCGATAGCACCAGATATGACGCTGAGGAATGGTATAATATGCGATGGTTTTTTTATAATGCCGAAGGTCCTTATTGGTTCAGGGGCTATGTGCAATCAGATACGCTTGGAAAAGAATTAAACTCAATGCTCAAAAAATATGATTCAAAAATACACGTAGTAGCTCATACCACTCTTGAAACAATTACCGAAAGATATAACGGCAAACTACTTACAACTGATCTTAACGAAGCTGCAACCGAATTATTATTTCTGGTAAGACGTAAGAATAGGTACACTAAATATAAAATTGACAGTCAAGGAATCCAAACAGAATTGTAAAGCTATTGATAAATTGAATTTTTTGGGTAGCTAATGATATCATTTATCGTTTAATCATATCATTTGAAGAATAAATTCCTATTTTTGGACAAAGCAATTCTGAATAATGCAGTTTAAAAATCCAGAAATTTTTTATTTTCTTTTTTTACTTCTCATTCCTATTCTTATCCATTTATTTCACCTGCAGAAATTTAAAAAAGTAGCTTTTACCAACGTTAAGTTTTTGAAGGAAATTGAGCTTGAAACGAGAAAAAGTTCTAAACTAAAGAAATTACTGATTCTTTTATCAAGATTATTGACCATGGCCTGTCTGATTTTTGCCTTCGCCCAGCCATATATCAACAACAACGAAAAAAATGCCATTTTCCAACGTATAATATACCTTGACAATTCGCTGAGCATGCAGGCCAAAGATAAAGGCAGTGGAGACCAGCTTCAAATAAACAAGAATCTTCTCATTGACGGACTTCCTGAAAATGATCTCAATTATACTTTGATCACCAATGAAAAAATTCAGGAGAATCTGAATTACACCTCGCTCAAAAAGGCGCTGTTGGATGTGAACTTTCACCCCATAAAAAAGGAAATTAACCAAGTGCTTTTGGAAACGAGTGTTTTAGAAAACAAATCACCTGAAACTTCATATGATGTATTATTAATATCTGATTTTCAGGATATTAATGGTTCGATAAATTATGAAGAATTAAATCAGCGAAGCAATTACCATCTTGTAACATCACCCATAAGCAAGCTTGAAAACATATCCATTGACAGCGTTTGGATCGTGGAAAATAAAAATCAGGAAATAAAATTGCGAACACTGATCAGAAGCCATGAAATGGATTTTTCAGACTTGAGTATATCCTTATTTCTCGAGGACAAGCTTTATGGAAAGACTACGCTTAATTTAAAATCAAATGAATTCAAAGAAGTTGATTTTAGCTTTCCATCTTCCAAAGACATCGGGGGCAGGATCTCCTTAACAGATCATCGATTAAATTTTGACAATGACCTGTTTTTTAATATCCCCGAAAAGGTAAAAACTAAAGTTTTGGTTATTGGAGCTCAAAGTGATTACCTCAAAAGAATATATCTGGAAGATGATTTCGAACTGAGTATCATAGCTCCTGATCAAATACAACAAAGTGTTTTATTGAATCAGAATTTGATCGTGTTAAACGAATTAACTAAAATCTCTAATTCGCTCATTCAAAGCTTGAAATCCTTTGTCAAAGAAAATGGAAATTTAGTCATCATCCCAGCCCTTAATAGCGATATCAGTTCTTATAATGATTTGTTGGCCGCGTTACAGTCAGGTGAAATTATCAGATCCACAACACATAAAAAAGAGGTGACTAGAATTAATTATGATCATCCTTTTTTTAACAGTGTTTTTGAGAAAGAAATTTTTAATTTTCAATATCCCATTGCCCAACCTATTTTTGAAACCAAACTAAATAGGGCTGCTCCCCTGCTATTCTTCGAGGACCAGAAAGGTTTTGTATTTGAAATCCCTTATTTTGACAACAAGATATATTGGATCGCCTCTCCATTATCTAACAAGGAAAACAATTTTACGGATTCACCCCTTATCGTCCCTCTTTTCCTTAATTTTTCTTTGCAAAAAACCACTGATCAATCCATTTATCTCAGTATTGGTAACAAAAACAATATCATTATACAGTCAGATAATTTCACTGATGAGCCCTTGAAACTTGTAAAAGGTGATCTGGAATTCATTCCATTACAGACCAAAAGAAATACGCAAATTAACATAAGTACAGAAGAATTCCCTTTAGAACCAGGGATATACGGTATAAGTGACAAAACGGTTAACTTGAAAAAACTAGCCTACAATTACAATCGTGAAGAAAGTAATTTAACATTGAACGATATGAAAGCACTGGAAAATAAACGTGAAAATGTTCATTTCTTCAGTTCAACAAGTGAAGCAATAAAAGATGTAAATGACAGTCATAATAATCAAAATTTATGGCAATTATTTGTTATTTTAGCCTTGGTTTTTTTAATCTTGGAAATTCTACTTCAAAAATTTTTGAAGACTTAAATACTTTGGATGACTAGCATCAAAAACAACAAGAAATAAATGAACATACTCCTAAGATCGGCCAGGATCATCGACAAGAATTCGAGATATCACAATCAAGTTACAGATATCTTGATACAAAATGGCATCATTGTTAAAATTGGAAAGAAGCTTGAACTCCCAAAGAATTGCAAGGAAATTGAATTGGACAATCTTCACGTGTCAAATGGGTGGTTTGACAGCAGTGTTTCTCTCGGAGAACCCGGCTATGAAGAAAGAGAGACCCTGGTTCACGGTTTGCAAGTAGCTGCCAAATCTGGTTTTACTAAAATTGCTTTAAATCCAAACACCAACCCTTTTATTGATAACAAATCAGCTGTGGAATTCTTGATCCAAAAAAGTACTGATTCGGCAGTAAGCCTTTATCCCATTGCTAACTTGACGCAAAAAGCAGCAGGAAAAGAAATGGCGGAATTATATGATATGCAAAATTCAGGAGCTATTGCTTTTGGTGACTATAATAAACCTGTTGACAACGTCAACCTGTTGAAAATTGCTTTGCTTTATGCCCAGAATTTTGAAGGTTTGGTATTGAGTTTTCCCCAGGACGGGAATATCGGCACGCATGGTTTGGTCAACGAAAGTGAAAACACTACCAGATTAGGCCTCAATTCTACTCCCAATCTATCAGAAGAACTTCAGGTTTCCAGAGATCTTTCAGTATTAGAATATACAGGGGGTAAACTTCATATCCCAACCATCAGCACAAGTAAATCTGTTCAATTAATTAAGGATGCCAAGAAAAAAGGCCTGGATGTTACTTGTAGTGTTTCCGCACATCATATCTATTTAACTGATGACGAGATAAAATCCTTTGACACAAATTATAAGGTAAGCCCTCCGCTTAGATCCGAAAAAGATATTAAATCAATGGTTAAAGGCATCAATGACGGGACTATTGACATGATTGTAAGTGACCATAATCCGATTGACATTGAAAACAAGAATGTGGAATTCGAAAATGGTGTTAATGGAACCATAGGTTTGGAAAGCTTGTTAGGCAGTATTGGAAAAAAACTGGATCTTGATCAAGTCATTGTATGTCTTACTGAAAACCCTTGTAAAAGATTTAATTTACCGATATCAATTATTGACGAGGGTGAAAAGGCTGATCTCACTTTGTTTGACCCTGCTTTGGAATATATTTTTGAAAATGAGCATATTTTGTCTAAATCCAAGAATTCTGCCTTCTTGGGAAAAGGGTTAAAAGGAAAAGCTTATGGAATTTATGCCAAAAAGAAATTGGTACTTAACTGATCTAATCAACTGTTAAAAGATAATTTTTAAATAAATTTAAACTAAAAAAATAATGAATAACGACACGGTACAAGATGGTAAAATGATTGCCATTATCAGCTATATCACGGTTATTGGAACCATAATTGCTTTTATTATGAACCAGAGCAAGCAGAATTATTTTGCTTTTTTTCATATACGTCAGGCCATTGGAATCTTTTTGCTAGGAATGGTGGTCAATTTTATATCGCGCTTTACTGATTTTGGCTGGTTGGATACTATTTTGGCAATAGGTGTATTCATTCTTTGGATCATGGGTCTAATTAGCGCCATACAAGGTAAAGAGCAGAGCGTTCCCCTTTTGGGTGATCAATTTCAGGAATGGTTTAAAAACATTCGCTGATCCCTGTTTAAACTTCAGGCAATTCACTTTTAATAAGTTCCTCATAAGGAAGCAAATCCATTTTTTTAACAATTTATTTTTATGCCAGAATTTTCTTTAGCGTTTAAAACAAGACCGCCTAAAACAAATCAGTCCAAACCACCTTTGCTAATTATGCTTCACGGTTATGGGAGCAATGAAGAAGACCTTTTCTCTTTTGCAGAAGAGTTGCCTGATGAGTTATTGATCATAAGTGCGAGGGCCCCGCTAAGCCTTGGTTTTGGCAGTTACGCCTGGTACACCATTCATTTCGAAGCGGGCAGCGATAAATTTTCAGACATTCCTGAGGCAAAAAATGCCCTGGAATTAATTGATAAGTTTCTTTCAGAAATAATCGAGGCTTTTGACGTTGACGAAAATAATATTTTTCTTTTTGGCTTTAGCCAGGGAACCATCCTCAGTTCGGCTTACGCCTTAAATCATCCTCAAAAAATTCAACATGTGGTCGCTTTAAGCGGATATATCAACGAAGAATTGATTCTGAAACCTCTGAAAATGGAAGCTATTAAACATCTTGACTTTTTTGTTTCTCATGGAACCGTAGACCAGGTTATTCCAGTTGATTGGGCAAGAAAAACCCCAGGCTTCCTCAATAAACTAAAAATTGTAAATAGTTATAAAGAATATCCTGTAGGCCACGGAGTGGCTCCCCAAAATTTCTATGACCTACACGCCTGGATTAAGGAGCGCACTTAAATACAAATTAAAAACGTTTTATTGCTCCAGGATTTCTTGTATTATTTTATAGTTTTATAATGCTTAAATACTCATTCGATGAATAAAATTCTAAAATTGTTCTTTGCCTTGCTTGTGATCTTATCAATTGCTTCATGTCAAAAAACGAACGATGCCATAAATAGTCTTCAGGTCATGAATGACAGTATAAAAAAGATCCACGCTCCTGATAAAAGGGTGGCAATCTACGATATCAAACTGGTCTCAAAAATGAATGGAAGTGTTGACATTATTGGAGAATCAGATCAGGCCTCGGCCCTTGATGATTTGCGTTCAATACTCGATTCGAAAGGAATTTTTTTTGAAGATCATTCTTTACTACTACCTGATTCAAGCGTTGGGAACACAAAACTTGCCGTCGTCAACAATTCAGTAGCCAATATTCGATCACAGGCGAAGCATTCTGGAGAACTTGCCACTCAGGCCATTCTGGGAACGGTACTAAAAGTGCTAAAATTAGATGGATCTTTTTATCTGGTTCAAAGCCCTGATGGTTATATCTCTTGGGTTGACCATGGTGGCGTCACTCTGATGACTCCTGAACAACATCTTGAATGGCAAAACTCCGAAAAGATCATTTTTACAAAAACTTTTGGTTTTGTTTATCAAAATACGGATGATGAGTTGCAAAAAATAGGAGATATCGTTTTGGGTGCCCAATTGGCACTGGTTGAGGATCAAAAGAACTATTTCAAAGTAATGTACCCAGACAACAGAATAGGTTATATAAAAAAATCGGAAGCTGAATTATATAATAGCTGGATCAAGGACTTAGAAGCCTCTGAAATGCTTGTTGAACTCCAAGCAAAGGAATTAATGGGTATGCCTTATCTATGGGGCGGAACTTCAAGCAAAGGCATGGATTGCAGTGGGTTTACAAAAACTGTATATCTAATGAACGGCTATATCATACCCAGAGATGCTTCACAGCAGATTATGGCAGGAAAAGATATTGATCCTGATTTGAAATTTACCAACATGAAAAAAGGGGATTTAATGTTTTTTGGAAGAAAATTAACTGACAGCACCAAACAAAGAGTTACGCATGTGGGTATATGGTTGGGTAATGGTCAGGGAGAATTTATCCATTCGGCAAGTAGGGTGAAAATTGGCTCAATAGACCCAAATTCACCATTTTATGATGAATTCAACACAAATAGATACCTGGGAAGCCGAAGGTATTTGGATCAGAAGGATGAATTGCTGATTAACCTCAAAGACGAGGCTATTAAAAAAAATATCAAAACCTAAATTCGAGACTCTAAAATAATTTGTGGATAAGTTATTAATTCCACTCCCATCCAAAGGAGGTGGTAAATACATAATCACTATCGGCAGCATTTTCAACTGGCTGGTTATCATAATTGTAGGACAAGCCTAATCTAATATACAAATCAAGTGGCAAGTCATATTTCATATCAAAATTGAAATCAACTCTATACCTTCCTCTCTGTGAAAAACTTGGATATATGGCTGCGTCTGTTTGTACACTTAAATCACCAATGGCATATTTATTAAAGCCAACAGAGAAGTAACCTTCAGTGGTTTTCCTATCCGGATCATCACTCGTAAAATTTTCATTTGTATAAGCCAGACCGGCATTGGCAGAGAAGAACATATTGTTATCTCTAATAAAATAATAACCCGCACCCCCTTGAATGGTTGATCGCAAGTTTAACAACTGTTCATCATTGGATAAAAAGATCGTTTTACCTTGTACAAACCAATCATGGGGTAAATAATACTCTCCAAC
>JAUXCI010000223.1 GCA_030618945.1 Flavobacteriaceae bacterium | reverse complement strand
TGAATTACCAGTTAGTGCGTTCCCAGTAGACGGAACCTTCCCAACGGGCACTACTCAATACGAAAAAAGCGGAATTGCTCATTTTATTCCAATTTGGGATGATGCCGATATTTGTACGCAGTGTAATAAATGTGTGGCTATTTGCCCTCACGCCGCTATTAGAGCAAAAGTTGTTTCTAAGGAAGAATTATTTGAATCACCCCTTACGCTTAAACACGTAGCAGCCAAGGGGCGCCCATTTAGTAAGGAAGATGCTTATGTATTGCAAGTATCCCCTGAAGATTGTACCGGTTGTGACCTTTGTGTTGAGGTTTGTCCGGCAGAAAGCAAAGAAATCCCTGGCTTGAAATCTATCAACATGCATAAAAAAATTGATCATGATGTGGTTGAAGGTACAAATTGGGACTTCTTCATTGATCTACCTGATTATGACAGAACTGCATTAAGCACAACCAACGTAAAAGGATCTCAATTCCTTGAACCGTTATTTGAATTCTCAGGTGCTTGTTCTGGTTGTGGTGAAACGCCATATATCAAACTTATCACCCAATTGTATGGCGATAGCATTCTGATTGCCAATGCAACGGGTTGTTCATCTATCTATGGTGGGAACTTGCCAACTACACCATATAAAACCAATAAATTTGGAAGGGGTCCAGCTTGGGCAAACTCCTTGTTCGAAGATAATGCTGAGTTTGGTTTAGGAATGCAGTTAGCGCTTACTAAAAAACAAGAAATTGCAGTAGGACTGTTGAAATCGATGGAATTATTGGTAGGTAGTGAATTGGTAAATGACATTTTACAAAATCCCGAAGCAGATGAAACTGAAAAGGAGAAAAAATTCGCTGATATAGATAAGTTGAAAGAAACGCTCAATATACTTGATAATAATGAAGACGCTAAAAAACTCAACCAATTGACTGAATATCTACGCAAAAAAGCAGTATGGATATTTGGTGGTGATGGTTGGGCATATGACATTGGTTATGGTGGTGTAGATCACGTATTAGCCTCGGGAGAGAATATCAACATCCTTGTTATGGACACTGAAGTTTATTCAAATACCGGTGGACAAACATCTAAAGCAACTCCACTAGGAGCAAGCGCCAAGTTCTCTATCGCAGGTAAGAAAACACCTAAGAAAAGTCTTGCTATGCAGGCTGTATCATACGGAAGTGTTTATGTAGCTCAGATAGCTATGGGTGCCAAGGATCTTCAAACCTTAAAAGCCATTAAAGAGGCTGCTGAGTATGACGGACCATCATTGATCGTGGCTTATTCACATTGTGGTGAGCACGGATATGACCTTAAAGATGGCGCTACGCAACAAGCGAAGGCCGTTGAAACGGGCTACTGGCCATTGTTTAGATTTAATCCTTCACAACCTAAGGGTAAAAAATTCAAATTGGATTCAAAAGCCCCTGCAGCTCCTTTGGAAGAGTTCATGTACAAAGAAGCCAGGTTCACAAGAGTTGTTAAAGACAATGCTTCTTTTGCCAAGGAATTATTGACTCAGGCACAGGATGAAGTAGATACTAGATGGGAACGATTGGAACTATTTAAAAGTTTATAATTTTGTTTAAATCACCCCGCAAGACCAATGGTCTTGCGGGGTTTTTATTTTTCACTTATGGACAAAAAAGCAGAAGATCATTTTGAAAAAGCAGCAAAACAATTAAACGAGGCCAATAATGAACTTTATAAACCTAAAGAAGACGTCGTTTCATTTATAGTATGCAAAAATTCTCTTTTTGCCATTGAAAACTACCTAAAAGGCTATCTGGCCCATAGAGGATTTGAAACTAAAAGTGATGAGACTCTGGATCACTTGCTGGAAAGATGTCGATTACTGGATTCTAAATTCAATCAGATTAGTATCGACACCATTGATTGTAGCATGGACCACAAGAACGATAAGTTTTGTGAAGATATAGACAAAGTCTCTTCATGCTTTAATTCGGCTGACAGTCTGGATACCTTTTTACGAAAACAACAAATTATTTGACTCTTAATATTTGGTTTGGAATAAGTATCAGCTGCAGAATTAAGAATTGATTTCTCATACTTTTTTCAGCTAATGATTACCTGCTCAGGTTAATATGTATTTTTCCACTATATTAGCCTAACAAACTCAGATTCCTATGCGTTCCCCTCAAATAGTATTGGTATTATCAATTTTACTTATTTCACTTTTTTCTTCGGCCCAGAAAGGCCAGCAAGATACTATTTTGCCTCTTGAAAATACTTTTTTAGAATCAGATGTCGAAAGGGTTATATCGCAAGGTGTGGCACCTGTTTTGTTTAAAGGAGATACTCTTTTTCTTGTCAAATATTCACCTCAAGGATATCCCGTGAATCACAGGGCCAATGTAATTTCTTCTCGGTTGGAATCAATTTCTGAAAATTACAAAAAAGATCAAGACTCGATTTATTTAAAAAAAGAGTATGGATCCATCAGCATTATGCACAATAATGAATTGGCTTTTGTCATCACCGAAAATGATGCTATGGCTTATGATTTGCCCATATCTGAATTAGCCTTAAACCAACTTAATAGTTTCAAAAAGGCCTTAAATGATCATAAAGGCTATGACCTGTCAATTACGGATTGGCTAATAAGAATTGGATATTTTCTAATATCACTTTTGGTTTTAATAGCTATTTTATGGCTAATACGATGGTTGTTCAGAAAATTGAACGTCTATCTGTCCAAATTTGAAAAGAACTTTTTAAAGAACAAAAAAAATATTTTTAAGTATTTTATTCCAAAAAATACGAAAAATATCTTCGTTTTTCTTTCCAATGTAAGCAGGCTGACTACTATTGTATTCGTGTTGCTAACTTATTTACCTTTTATGTTCAGCTTTTTCCCATGGACGGAGGGAGTTGTTAACGATTTTTATGGTTATTTGGCCAGACCAATCAAGTTTGTTTTCTTTGGATTCATTGCTTATCTGCCAAATCTGATTTTTATAATTGTCATTATTTTTATTACCAGATATTTCATCCGTATACTGCATGATATTGTAGAAGATATTGAAGCAGAAAGATTTATTATTTCCGGGTTTCCAAAAGACTGGGCCAGAACAACACAAAAAATTATCAGCTTATTGATTTGGGCATTCGCACTGGTATTGGTTTACCCACATTTGCCAGGATCTACTTCTCCTGCCTTCAAGGGTGTTTCCATCTTTATCGGTGCACTGATCTCATTCGGTTCAACAAGTGCCATCGCCAATATTGTTGCCGGAATTGTAATAACCTATATGAGCCCCTTTAAAATTGGAGATCGGGTAAAAATTCAAGACACTACAGGAGATATCATTGAAAGAACCCTGCTTGTAACGCGAATATTAACACCAAAAAATGAGGAAATTACCATCCCTAACGCAAACATCATTAACAATCATCTTATTAATTATTCCGCCAATATAGAAAAATCAGGTCTTCTACTTCATACGTCAGTGACCATTGGCTATGATGTGCCTTGGGTTCAAGTAGACAAATTGTTGTGTGAAGCGGCTCTAAAAAGTTTGCACATTGAGCCTGAGCCACCTCCTTTTGTGCTACAAACAAGTCTGGATGACAATTATATTTCTTATGAAATAAATGCCTATACCAAGGAAGTAAAAGCAATGCCCGCTATTTATTCAGACATTCATAAAAATATTCTCGATGTTTTTAATGAAGCCGGAGTAGAAATTCTTTCGCCTCAATACTTTGCAGCCAGAGATGGTAATTTATCCACGGTACCTGGTAAATTAGGCCCGGACTCCAGGAGTCCTATAAATAAAATAGTAGACCATCTTACGGGTCAGAATCAAAAAATAACCATCAAAACCAACGATACTAAAACCGACAATGATTCTAAAAAAGGATAAGTAAAAATCACTTACCCTAACACATAGAAAAGGCTTGCTTAGTCATTTAGTTTTAAAACGGCCATGAATGCTTCTTGAGGGATCTCAACATTACCTACCTGACGCATACGTTTTTTGCCCTTTTTCTGTTTCTCCAAAAGCTTACGCTTTCGCGAGATATCACCACCATAACACTTGGCGGTTACATCTTTTCTCAAGGCTTTAATCGTTTCTCTGGCGATGATCTTAGCTCCGATTGCGGCTTGAATTGGAATGTCAAATTGTTGTCTCGGAATCAATTGTCGTAATTTCTCACACATTTTTTTGCCAATCCCATAGGCCGTACTGTCATGCAACAAGGCAGATAGGGCATCGACAATTTGTCCGTTTAAAAGAATGTCTACCCTAACCAATTTAGAAGTTTTAAATCCAATCGGGTGATAGTCAAAGGAAGCATAGCCCTTGGAAACCGTTTTTAGACGATCATAAAAATCAAAAACAATTTCAGAGAGGGGCATGTCAAAACTTAATTCAACTCTTTCGGTGGTGAGATAGGTTTGATTTGTAATCTCGCCTCTTTTTTCAATACAAAGGCTCATCACTGGTCCAACAAAATCAGATTTTGTAATAATACTTGCTTTTATAAATGGCTCCTCTACCCTGTTCAGCGATGACGGCTCAGGAAGTTCAGAAGGATTATTCACTAAAATCAAATCGTCAGGTCGTTTATTTTTAAAAGCGTGATATGA
>JAUXCI010000053.1 GCA_030618945.1 Flavobacteriaceae bacterium | reverse complement strand
TCAACTAATTCAGGGGTTTCTTCAAAATCAAAATGATGGAACCTTCCCTTTCCTCTTTTAAAATCTCCGTCTTTATGCAAAATTTGTGTATCCTGTCCTTCTCGTAAAACGGGCCATTGTAAACCATTCTGCCCTAATTTTTCCCATGATATACCTTTCATAAACGGAATTACATCAGCAATTTCGTCAAGTATCTTTTCAGCATCATATAATCGTCCCGTGGGTTGCTTATAACCCAGTTTATACATCATGTCAATGATCATCTGTCCATCAGATTTGGTGTTTCCGATAGGGTCCACTACTTTATTTACCCTTTGAACGCGTCTTTCGCCGTTGGTAAAGGTACCGTTCTTTTCAAAATAGGAACTAGCCGGTAGCACCACATCTGCTATTTCGGCCGTTGCAGACATGAATAATTCCTGAACAATTAAGATATCTAATTGCTCCATGGCCTTTCTAATATGCAAGGTGTTGGGGTCGGTCATCAAAGTATCTTCTCCCATGATCCATAAGGCTTTGAATTTACCTCCAATAGCGGCATCAAGCATTTCAGGAATTTTGAGTCCTTCTTTCTCAGGCATATGAGGGATACCGTATTTTTCGGCATAATATTGTTGGAATTCAAGATCATTTACATCCTTATATCCGGCGCCCTGATGGGGTTGAACTCCCATGTCTGCAGCTCCCTGCACATTGTTCTGGCCCCTAAGCGGATTGAGGCCCACGCCTGGTCTTCCAATATTTCCTGTCATCATCGCTAGATTAGACAGTAACATTACCGTTTTACTTCCTTGGAAATGTTCGGTTACACCTAGACCGTGAAACTCCATGGCATTATTTGCCGAGGCATATGCGCAGGCTGCTTTTTTGACCAGGTCTTTTGAAACTCCTGTGAGCAACTCCAATTCGTCCATATCAAGAGAAAGCACGTGTTCTTTAAACGCTTCATATTGTTCGGTAAATTTGTTTATGAATTCATTTTTGACCAAACCTTCCACAACAATATAATGGGCCATCATATTCAATATGGCTACATTGGTTCCAGGTCTTAATTGAAGGTGGTATTGAGCCAAGCTGGCAAGAGTCGTCTTAACAGGGTCAACCACTATACTGGTAACCCCCTTCATAAAAAGTTGTTTTATTCGTGCTCCTGTAACCGGGTGTGCTTCGGTAGGGTTTGCTCCGAAAAGAAATATACAATCTGCTTGAGCAAGGTCGACAATTGAATTGGTGGCTGCCCCGGTTCCAAATGCTTTTTGCATACCATAAGCTGTTGGTGCATGGCAAACACGAGCGCATCCATCAATATTGTTTGTATTCAAGGCAACCCTTGTCATTTTTTGCATCAGGTAATTTTCTTCATTGGTGGCTCTTGAAGAAGATATACACCCAATGGCATTGGCTCCATATTCATTTTTGACCTTAAGTAGTTTTTCGCATATGAAATCGTAAGCTTCCTCCCAGGTAGCCACTTCAAACTGTCCATTTCTTTTAATCAACGGATCTGTCAAGCGATCAGGATGGTTGTAAAACTGAAAGGCAAACCTTCCTTTTAAACAAGTATGCCCTTCATTTACTTCTGCAGTAACAGGGGCTTGTATACCCCTGATTTTTCCGTCGATAACTGAAACATCAAGTTGACAACCAACACCACAATAAGTACAGGTCGTTCTGGTTATATCATCCGGGATTAGGGTCTTGGTTTCAAATTTGTCCGATAAAGCTTCAGTTGGACAGGTTTGAACACAGGCGCCACAAGAAACACAGGCAGACAGATTGAAATTGGTATCAAAGCCTTTGATAATGTTTGTGGCAAAGCCTCTGCCACTCATTCCTAAAACCATTTCTCCCTGGATCTCTTCGCAGGCTCTTACGCATCGGTAACAGTTAATGCATTGAGACAGGTCGGATTTTATATATGGATGGGAATTATCCTTTTCGAGTTGCAGATGATCCTCACCCTTCGGATAACGCACGTTGGGTATTCCAATCTCGGCGATTGTTTTTTGAAATTCGGTTGGTTTCTTTCCTGCTTCCGGAAAAACTTTATCAGATGGGTAATCGGTTAAAACCAATTCTACAATATTTTTTCTTAATCTATTGATCCTATCCGTTTGATGGTAAACAAACGCATTTTCAAAAACAGGGGTATGGCAGGAAGCCATTATTTTTGATGGGCCATTTTTCTCTCTCGCCACCTCAACTGAACAAACACGACAGGACCCGAAATTCTCGAGTCGGTCATCCTGACACATGGTAGGTATAGCAGAAGTGTTTTCAACCCTGCGAACAAATTCTAAAATAGTTTCATTTTCTATGGCCTCATAGGCGATGTCGTTTAAATATACTCTCATTATGAAATTTTAGGATTGAAAAATACTTTGAGTTCTTCATTAAAATACGCTAAGGCATTTTTAAGAGGTAAAGGAACTCCACCCCCTAAAGCGCATAAGGAACCAATTTCCAAAGTTTCGATCAGATCATCGAACAGCTGCCGGTCGATCTTATAATCTTCGTTTTGAGCCTTTTGCAGCATTTCGAAACCTCGATGGGATCCAATGCGGCATGGGTAACATTTACCACAACTTTCTATGGCCGTGAACTCCAAAAGGTGTTCAAGGAATTTAATCATAGGAAAACCCTCAGGAATCGAAACCACGCTGGCATGGCCTAATAAAAAACCAGCCTCACTTAAAGATTCAAAATCAAGATTAAGGTCATTTATTTTTTTTATGGGGACAATTCCTCCTAGAGGTCCACCAATTTGAAAACCTTTAATTTCATCCTTATATCCTTTTCCAAAATCTGTAAAAACTTTTAATAGGGGAGTACCCATTTCTATTTCAAAAATACCGGGCCGCTTAAAGAAACTATCCAAAGAGACCAATTTTGTGCCGGATGATTGATCGGTTCCAAGTGCAGCGAAGGACTCCCCTCCCTTATCAAGGATCCAATGAATATTGGCAAAGGTTTCAACATTACTCAAAACTGTGGGTTTTCCAAACAATCCGTATTGTGCCGGATAGGGAGGCCTTACCCTTACTTCAGGTCTCAATCCTTCAATCGAATTCAAAAGTGCCGTTTCCTCACCGCATACGTAGCTGCCCTGACCTTTGATAATCTTAAATTTGAAGCCTTTAAGCAGATTGTTTTTATTGAGATATTCAATAGCCTGTTTTATGGTAGCTACAGAGTGTGGATATTCACCCCTGATGTACAACACACCTGTATCAGCTCCTACACAAATTCCGGAAAGGTACATCCCGAATAGAACCTTATAAGGTTGATGTTCCATGAGGTACATATCGCTATATGCGCCCGGATCTCCTTCATCAGCGTTACAAACAATATATTTCTGTTTATTTGTCTCCTTGGAAACCGCGTCAAGTTTAAACCAAAAGGGAAAGCCTGCGCCTCCCCGGCCTCTCAGTTTTGAGGTTTTTAATTCTTGTGTGATCTCATTTTTTTTATCTGTAAAATCATCGGCAAGAGCAAAGAATTTTTCTACATCTTCAAGCTTAGAGGTCAGGATAGCTGTAGTATTACAATCAATGTTATAATTGTTTTCAAAGCTTAAGGCATCGCCATCATCTTTAATAATTTGATGGAGAGAAGCCTCTGAATTCAGGGTATATGTTTTGTTATTGTACATTATAGCTCCGTTTGAATGACAACGACCAACACAGGCAACATGGCCTATTTCATCAGCATCAAAGTGCTTTGATAATGCTGTTTTAACCTTATCCTGTGAGTTTGCAACCATACAGGCAGTGCCATTGCATACCCTTATTTTTTTAGATCTATTCTCTGGTTTTATGAAATCATAAAATGAAGCCGTCCCAAAAATGACAGAATCGTCTAAAATAAATTGTTTGGCCAAGTTATGAAACGCTTCTTCCGCGCTGTTATTTTCAGACAAATCAGCAATTTTTTCGAATAAATTATTTTCCAAACCTTTTCTAGAAGACAGGGTGCGAATATTTTTATTAGCCATAGAGTTAATCGTATTTAATTAAAATAAATTTACTAAAATAAATGAGGTGCAGTGTCAGGTCAGTGTTAAACTTTTACACAGTGAATAAGCAGGGCCTGATTTTCTGGACCTGTGGTAAAAAAAAGATAATCGGAACCACCCTCTTTTATCTCAGTTCTTTTTCTGATTTGCGCCACCGTTTCATGAAAATTCCGGGTCGTTATATTGGCTTTTTTTATAAGAAATTTCTGTTTTATTTCCTTGGGCTTATATTTTAAACAGGATATGATCTCAAACCTTCTTCCAGGAAAATATATCAGTTTATCAGATGTATATAAATGACTGTTAGGGTTTAATTTAAATACATTTAATTGATGTGATATTTCATTAAATAAACCGGCCTTTAGGATAGCAGAATTGGGTTCATAAAGGTAAGTTTTGGGCGATGAAAAGTTTGCAGAAACACAAGAAGGAAAAACGGCTTCAAAAATATCCTCACCCGTTTTATTAAAATTAACGGTTTTTATTTTTATTGGCCCTTTGTAATCTTTTTCAAGAATAATAAGTAATTCCTTTACATCGTTCAAACTTGACACAACATGAATTTCTTTAACGAATTTAAGATCACTGACTACTGACTGAACATCCAAAATTGGGGACAACTTGATTAAAATATTCTTCGCTTTGCTAAGCAAGAGATCAAGATGAGCCACTACATTTGGCAGACAGTCGTTTAATAAAAAAACTTTTCCTTTGACATCAGTTCTTCTGGAAGGATCTATAAAAAGCCAATCAAACTTGCGGCTTGTAGATTGCAAAAAAGCAATACCATCTTCGGGCAAACAATTGATATGATTTAATCCAAATACATTAAAATTATACGCTGCTATTGCTGATAATTCCGTATCAATTTCGCAATGGGTTAACTGATCAACTTTTTGTGATAAAAAAAAGCTATCAACGCCAAAACCTCCGGTTAGGTCGGCCAGGGTCTTACCTGCAACCAATCGGGCCTTGTATTGAGCGGTTATTTCAGACGAAGTTTGTTCTATATTGATGGGTTTTGGGTAGTAAATATCCTTCGTCAAAAACCAACTAGGCAGTTTGTTTCTACATTTAGTTTTTGATATGATTTGATTCGCCAATTCCTGAATTTTTATTTCCGGAAACGGAGAACCTTTTAAAACCAGACTTGGAATGTCTGTTTTTAAATTTGTATTTATAAAGGATTGTTCGTCATTATGTAACAGGTTTTTATTCAAAACTAGTCTAAACCTTTGGTGATGGATTTCACAAATTGATTGTCAGATAAGAACTCTTTTAAAACAACTTTGATCACTGTATATAAAGGAACAGCAAAGATCATCCCTGTAACTCCTAAAAGAAATCCTGCCGTAACGATTACCAAAAAGATTTCCAGCGGGTGTGATTTGACACTCTTAGAGAAAATAATGGGTTGGCTGAAAAAATTATCAATTAACTGAGCAAAAATATAGCCCATAATTACATAAGTTGTCACAGGTATAATATGCGTTTGGAAATCGTATTCCAGACTACTTGTCATTGTCAAGAGAATCATCAAAACGCCACCGATTATCGGACCCAAATAGGGTATTAAATTCAATAAAGCACATAAAAAGGCAATAACCACGGCACTTTTAATATCGAAAATCAATAAGGTGACTGAATAAATAGTGAATAAGATTGATATTTGAATGATCAGTCCAATAAAATACCTTGACAACAAATTATTGATTTTCGTCAAAGAGCTTGAGGTTTTGTGTTCGTTTCTATGAGGCGTGATAAAAAGGAAAAAATTCGGTAATAAATTTTCATCCTTGAGCAAAAAGAAGGTGATAAATAATACAGAAAACAAACCCATACTAAAAGTTCCAACTACGCTCATCAGTGAATTAAGTAAACTCGGAATAGATGAGATTTTTGAAGTGAGGTCCATATTCTTCAGCTCTCCAAAAAGATTAATCTTTCGAGAGGCAAAAAATAAATCCATTTCCTGGAACAAATTTAGAATTCTGTTCCTAAGTTCCTCTGTATTGAGCAGAGAAATATTATGACCTTGTTCTTGTACCAAAGGTATAAACATTGAGATGATACCCAGAATAGCCAACAAAAAAATGATCATTGTACTTATAACACCTATAATATTGGGAAACTTCAGTTTTTTGGTCAAAACATCTACTATTGGTCGACCAATCAGAGATAATATGATGGCTAAAATCAAATAAATAATGACACTTTGTACTTTATAAAGAAGAAAAAATAGCAATAAAACTCCGGTGACGACCCCCAGGGCTCTTAAAATTCCATTAGCAATGATTTTTGATTCCATTTTATTGATTTGACCGCCTTAAAACAAGTACCGTAAATATAGAAATATTTAAAAGAAGAAAACAAGCAAAGGTTTTATTCTGCAGGTTTAAGCATCATGACTTCTTTCTCTCCTTCATAAAAGAAAAGATTTTCCTTAAATTCAAACCTCAGCTTTTTGTTCACAAACGACTTGGTAATTATCGAACTTGCATCCATATTAGGGCATGCCATCATAGTTCCTGCTATCATTCCAAAGATAATATGACTGTCTTGAAATTCTGCGCTTCCATTAAAAAGATTACAACCATCATTGCCAGAAACCAAGTTCTTGTACACGTTTATGCTAAGTTCAGGTAATTTTATTAATTGCAGCTTGTCAATTGACAATGAATCCGCTTTGACAATTAGCCACTTTCCGTTTAGTCTTGGGTCAGGCACAAAATTTCCACATCCTTTATAGGTTTCGAATTCTTTTTCACCTTTTAGTTTAAGCTGACTTGATACACTATAGGAAAATAAATCATCCGACATTGTATCTCCGCACTTTTCTTTTGATAAAGAGATGATCATCTCACCCTGATCATTGACAGACCTGTAAGTAATGCTTTTTGAAACAATGGATGCCAGTCTCGAAATTGAAGTAGTGGTATATTGTACACCGTCGTGAGATTTAAACAAAGCACTCTTGTTTTTATTGATATTGATTGACCAAGATGGTTCATTTCCTATAGCATAAAAAACAACACCATTTTTCCATTTTTCATTTAAAAAAGTAGCTTTTGGATGGTCTGATTCTATTTTTTTATAATTCTCATTGACAGCAGGAGTGTTATTTTCTTCACCAGTCTTTTGAATTTCTTCTTGAATATATTCGTTATGAACATTCTGGTGTACCTCCGCATGAGGATTTTGAACCGTAGTACTACTATTAGTTGACCCACACCCTAAAAGCATTGATAATATTAAAGTCAAAGCAAAAATTGATGATTTCATAAGCTTTATTATTTTCTTTTACTATTCAATTAAATTCAGAAGAACAAAAATAATACTTATTGAGGATTTCCAGGATGCAAATGGTATAATAATCCATGACAAGACCATGTCATTGGAGGTGTATCTCAGCAGAACACAAAACTTTTCATTTATTTATACTCACTTACAAAGTGCAATTTTACTGATGGGTATTTATCCTGTGTCATTTGGACGGTGAAGGCCGAATCTGCCAAAAAAACCAATTGCCCTTTTTTATCGCTTGCAAGGTAACGTTGTTTCACTCTTCTGAATTCCTTGAATTCATTGTTTTGATCATCTTCAGGATCAACCCAACAGGCTTTGTGAACGTTTACATTCTCATAAGAACAACTAGCGCCATATTCATGTTCAAGACGGTATTGGATTACCTCAAACTGAAGCGCACCAACCGTTCCAATGACCTTTCTGCCATTGAGATCTAAAGTAAATAATTGAGCCACACCTTCATCCATCAACTGATCCAAGCCCTTGGCCAATTGTTTTGATTTCATTGGGTCTGCGTTATTTACATACCTAAAATGCTCAGGAGAGAAACTAGGAATTCCTTTAAATTCCATTATTTCACCTTCGGTTAAGGTATCGCCAATTTTAAAATTCCCTGTATCGTGCAAGCCAACAATATCTCCTGGAAATGATTCATCGACAATTTCTTTTTTCTCAGCAAAAAAGGCATTCGGGCTGGAAAATTTCATTTTCTTACCTTGTTTTACGTGAAGGTAATTCGTATTTCTTTTAAAAATACCCGAAACGACTTTTACAAAAGCAAGCCTGTCTCTATGTTTCGGGTCCATATTTGCATGAATTTTAAATACAAAACCTGAAAATTTTTGTTCTTTTGAGTCAACCAATCGAGTGTCAGACATTTTTGGTTGTGGAGTAGGAGCAATATCAATAAAACAATCGAGCAACTCTTTTACGCCAAAATTATTCAAGGCCGAACCAAAAAACACAGGCTGTAATTCTCCTTTTAAATAGGCTTCTTTATCAAAAGCCGGATAAACTTCTTGAACTAGTTCCAATTCTTCACGAAGCTCAGCTGCCGAAGCATCTCCTATAATATTGTCTAATTCGGGATTATCGATATCTGTAAATTCCAGTCCCTCAGATACAGTTTGTTTGGTGTCTCCTGAAAACAGGTTTAATTTTTTGCTCCAGATGTCATAAATTCCTTTAAAATCATAACCCATCCCAATTGGAAAACTCAATGGCACGACCTTTAGCCCAAGTTTTTGCTCTACTTCATCCAATAAGTCAAAAGCATCTTTTCCTTCACGATCCAATTTATTTATAAATACAATAATCGGAATGCTCCTCATCCTGCAAACCTCTACCAATTTTTCGGTTTGTGCCTCAACACCCTTGGCCACATCTATAACAACAATTACACTGTCTACAGCAGTAAGGGTCCTAAAAGTGTCTTCTGCAAAATCCTTGTGTCCGGGCGTATCGAGAATATTTATTTTTTTGTCCTTATAAACAAAGGCTAACACCGAGGTAGCTACAGAAATTCCACGTTGACGCTCAATCTCCATAAAATCAGAAGTTGCCCCTTTTTTTATTTTGTTGCTTTTTACAGCTCCCGCTTCCTGTATGGCTCCACCAAATAACAGCAATTTTTCTGTAAGGGTGGTTTTACCGGCATCCGGGTGCGAGATGATGCCAAAAGTTCTTCTTCTTTCAATTTCTTGTAGTAGATCCATTGCTGAAAATTAGTTGGCAAAGATAAGTTAACAATGTTCAAAAACAATCCAGTGCACAAATTTTTGTCAGATACTTAATCAATCACTTCGATATTCATAAAAACATCGTCAAGAGGCCATTCGTCGCTTCCTGCCTCTAGGTTTACGATTTTGTCAATCGTTTCAAAACCTGAGATAACTTTTCCAAAAACCGTATGTTCACCGTCAAGATGATGGGCACCTTGTCTGTTTTGAACGATATAAAATTCAAAGGCCGTGGAATTTTTATTAGGATTTTTTTTCCAGTCTCTTGCGAGTGCAACAGCTCCGTAACTATGTTTTCTGTTATCTCTAAATTCTGGAGGAATCTTATACCGTCGATAGCGTGCTTTGTATCTTTGCGTATCTAATCTTTCTGATTCGCCCCCTTGAATAATAAAATCGGGGACCACTCGGTAAAAGCAAGTGGTGTTGAAGTAGCCCATTTTTGTTAAAAAAATAAAGCTGGCACGATGTAAAGGAGTGTCATCATATAATTGAATCACTATATTGCCTAAACGTGTTTTGAGCAGTACCTTGGATTCTTTATTTTGTTTTCCATATATATTTAAAAAAGCAACGGCGTTTTTCTTGTTTATAGAATCTTTTGGTTTAGATTTTTCCTGGCTTTCCTGTTGGCTGCCGCTTTTAGTTGTTCCTTTTGGTGATGGCTTGTTGCTTTGATCTTCTTTTTTATGGCTTTCACAACCGATACTTAGAATCAGAAATGTAAAACCTAGATAAAACAACAAATTTCTCATATATGCATTAATTAATTAATTAATTAATTATTTCGAACACAAATATATATGAAACCGGTAAATCTATTTTAATTCCTTTAGAATTTTAAAAAATAGTCTTGGGTTTTGAAATTAGGCACCAGCGGTAAAAGTTAAATTTCTGCTTTTTATTTAGAAGGATTAAATTAATAACTTTGTAAAAAAGGAAATGCCTTGGAAGAAAAAGTAATTTTGGTAAGTGAAACCGATGATCAGTTGGGTTTGATGGGAAAGATGGAAGCGCATAAAAAAGGAGCTTTGCACAGAGCCTTTTCGGTTTTTGTGTTTAATAAAAAGGGAGAACTTATGTTGCAGCAAAGGGCATTGGACAAATACCATTCTCCTGGCCTATGGACAAACACTTGTTGTAGTCACCAAAGAGATGGAGAGTCTAGTCTTGAGGCAGGAAAAAGGAGATTGAACGAGGAGATGGGTTTTCATTGTGACTTAGAAGAAGTATTCTGGTTTGTTTATTCAGCGGCCTTTGATAATGGTTTGACCGAACATGAATTGGATCATGTTATGGTCGGACACTATGATAATGACCCGGTGATCAATCTACAAGAGGTTGCTTCATTCAAATGGATGTCTTTGGATAAGGTAAAACAAGACATTGCTGAGCATCCTAAAAATTACACGGAATGGTTTAAGATCATATTTAAGGAATACGATGAAAGATTAATTTGATATGAAAGTAACAGTAAGCAGAAAGGCCCATTTCAATGCGGCCCACAGATTGTACAATAATGATTGGACTGACGCCAGAAATGCAAAAATATTTGGTAAATGTGCTAATCCTAATTTTCATGGGCATAATTATGAATTGATCATATCAGTGAAGGGAGAGATCCATCCTGAAACCGGGTTCGTAATGGATATGAAGGTTCTAAAACAGTTGATCCATGAGGAGATTGAAGAGCAATTTGATCATAAGAATCTAAATGAAGAGGTGGCTGAATTCAAGACACTTAATCCAACAGCCGAAAATATTTCAGTCGTAATTTGGCAAAAACTGAGAAGTAAAATTTCAGCAGAACTTGAGTTGACTGTGACCCTCTATGAAACACCACGAAATTTTGTTACTTATACCGGAGAATAATGGAAAAAATATTTAGCCTAATTCTAGTATTTATTGTTTTATTATTGGTATTCTCCGTCTATAAGATGAGAGGTCAGTCCCCTCTTGAAATTGGCGATAAAGTTCCCTCGTTTAGATTGATGAACCAGTTGGGAGAACCTTTTAATATGGATGATTACATTGGTAAGAAGGCAATGGTGATTTATTTTTATCCCAAGGACGATACGCCGGGTTGTACCAAGGAAGCTTGCAGTTTTAGAGATTCATATGAAAAATTCACAGATAAAAGCATTGAAGTGATTGGTATCAGTTCTGATGATGTACTAAGTCATAAAAACTTTGCTGACAAATATAATTTACCATTTACGCTGCTGGCTGACACTGATAATGAGGTTAGAAATTTATTTGGCGTCAAAGGAAATATATTTGGCCTTATTCCCGGTCGAGTAACTTATGTCATTAATAAGAGTGGCAAAATTATTTTCATCTATGATAGTCAGTTCAAGGCAGAAAAGCATATCGAGGAATCAATAAAAGCTATTAATGCTCAATAAACCAAAAGGACTATTTGTGTTTTGAGTAAAAGGCCTCTAATTTTGATAAATAGGCATTCTTTTTACTTTCATCTAACAAGGAATAGGTGAAAGAATTTTTTGCCAGCTCATAAATGTCTTTTTTGGAAAGCTTAAGTGCTTTTTGAATTTCAATATAATTTTGGTTTACTTGTCCACCAAAGTAAGCTGGATCATCCGAATTCACCGTTACTTTAAGGCCCATATCCATCATTTTTTTAAGGGGATGATTGTTTAAATCAGGCACAACCTGTAAGGCTTTGTTCGATAAGGGGCAAACT
>JAUXCI010000031.1 GCA_030618945.1 Flavobacteriaceae bacterium | reverse complement strand
GTGAGGTGATGAGCTCCGAGGTGATCGGAGGTGAGGTGATGAGCTCCGAGGTGATGAGCTCCAAAACCCAAAACATAATCCAAAAAAAACCCCGGATAAAAATCCAGGGTCTAATATTTATAGCGATAGCTTATGATTAACCTAAAGCGACTCTTTTGAAATCTACGACTTCAACATCACCTATTGACTTTACATATTTAGCAACACTTACTTTGCTGTCTTTGATAAAATCTTGATTCACAAGCGTATTATCTTTGAAAAAACGTCTCAATTTTCCTTGAGCAATTTTGTCAAGCATAGCCTCTGGCTTTCCTTCCTGACGTAATTGGTCTTTAGCAATTTCAATTTCTTTATCAATTGTACCTTGATCAACACCATCTTCATTCAATGCAAGAGGATTCATAGCTGCTGCCTGCATGGCAACATCTTTAGCAACCTCTTCTGCTCCGTCAATGCTAGCAGAAAGTCCTACTATAGTAGCAATCTTACCAGAGTGAATATATGAACCCACATAAGGAGCTGAAATTTTTTCGAAAGCAGAAAGTTCGATCTTTTCACCAATAACACCAGTTTGTTCGATCAACTTTTCCTGTACAGTAATACCTCCAAAATCGGCATTCATCAATTCTTCTTTTGTTGCACTATTAAGCGCTCTTTCTGCCAATTGCTCGGCAAGATTTACAAAAGATTCATTCTTTCCAACAAAATCAGTTTCACAACCAAGAACAATTACTGCACCAGCGGTGTGGTCTGAATTTACAATTGCAACTGCAGCACCTTCAGTAGACGCTCTGTCAGCTCTTTTGGCAGCAACTTTTTGGCCTTGTTTACGTAAAATTTCAATAGCAAGATCAACATCACCGTTAGCTTCAACTAGGGCTTTTTTACAGTCCATCATACCTGCACCTGTGGTTTTTCTCAAACTATTTACTTCAGCGGCTGTTATTTTAGTCATCTCAATTTATGTTTAGTCGTTATTATAGCAATAACAAGTTCTACAATTATTTATCTTCTTTAGCTTTTTTCTCAGTCACTACTTCAGCTACTTTCTCAGCCACCACTTCAGTCACTTTCTCAGTTACTACTTCAGCAACTTTTTCAGTCACTACCTCAGCAACAGGGCTAGCGGTAGCTTTTTCTTTGGCTTGAGGAGCAGCAGCATCATCCTTGCTCTTTTTTCTCTCAGATAAACCATCAGTAATAGCATCTACCAAATGAGAAAGTACTTTGTCGATAGATTTAGATGCATCATCATTAGAAGGAATTACATAATCAATCGGTCTTGGATCAGAGTTGGTGTCAACCATTGCAAAAATTGGAATGTTTAATTTTTGTGCCTCGGCAACTGCAATATGCTCTCTTTTAATGTCAACAACTAAGATAGCACCTGGTAAACGCGTCATATCCACAATAGAACCTAAATTCTTTTCTAATTTAGTTCTCTGACGTTCGATTTGTAATTTTTCTCTTTTTGATAAAGCTTCAAAAGAACCGTCTTTTTTCATTCTATCAATCTGAGCCATTTTTTTAACGGCTTTTCTGATAGTAATAAAGTTGGTAAGCATACCACCAGGCCAACGCTCAGTGATAAACGGCATGTTTACACTTTTAGCTTTGTCTGCAACGATGTCTTTTGCTTGTTTTTTGGTAGCAACAAATAATATTTTTCTACCTGAAGCTGCAATCTTGCCTAAAGCTGAACCGGCTTCTTCAATTTTTGCAGCAGTTTTGTATAAATCAATAATATGAATTCCTTTTCGCTCAGTATATACATAAGGAGCCATGTTTGGATTCCATTTTCTTGTCAAGTGACCGAAGTGTACACCTGATTCAATTAAATCTTTTATTTCAATGTTTGCCATTTTGTTTTAGTTTACGTTCCGTTTATCTTAGCAATAACTGAGTAGTCTCGAAATTTCGCGGATCTCAATTATTTGGATGCTATACTTATACGACAACAATTTTTTCAATTTTACTTTTCTGTTTTTGCCCAAAACATTTTGAACAAATAACAAATTAACGTTTAGAGAACTGGAATTTCTTACGGGCTTTCTTCTGACCGAATTTCTTACGTTCTACCATTCTTGGATCTCTAGTTAACAATCCTTCTGGCTTTAACACAGCTTTGTGCTCCTCGTCCATAGAAACTAATGCACGGGTAATAGCCAAGCGGATAGCTTCTGCTTGTCCTGTAATACCTCCTCCAAAAACTTTAGCTGTGATATCAAAGCTAGTAAGGTTGTCGGTAAGGTTCAAAGGTTGTAACACTTTGTATTTAAGGCTCTCAGTTGTAAAGTAATTATCATAAGATTTTTTATTTACAGTGATATCACCTTTACCTTCAGAAATATATACTCTAGCAACAGCGGTTTTTCTTCTACCAATTTTATGAATCGTATCCATATTACTTGATTTCGTTTAGGTTAATAGTTCTTGGTTTTTGAGCTTCTTGTCCATGTTCACCTCCTACATATACATAGAGGTTTCTAAACAAGGCACTTCCAAGTTTGTTTTTAGGTAACATACCTTTTACCGCTTTTTCTACAACTGTAACTGGGTTTTTGCCCATTAATTCATTTGCAGTAAGCGTTCTTTGTCCACCCGGATATCCTGTATGACGAATATATGTTTTGTCATTCCATTTGTTTCCGGTTAATTTGATTTTCTCAGCGTTGAGGATAACTACATTGTCACCGCAGTCAACGTGAGGTGTAAAGTTAGGTTTGTGTTTACCTCTGATTAGTTTTGCAACCTTTGAGGCCAAACGCCCTAACACTTCTCCTTCAGCATCAACAACAACCCATTCCTTGTTCACGGTAGCTTTGTTGGCAGATACTGTTCTGTAACTTAATGTGTTCACACGTATTTATTAAAATTAAACATTCCTTCTCTTTAGTCCAAAGAGTTTGCAAAAGTACAACTAATTATTCATTTGACAAATAGGATATTATTATAATTTTTTGAAACCATAAGTGTAGTCAATATATTTAGAATTAGGCTTGTAAGTCATAGAGGATTAATGCGCCTCCAGCCAATTGTTACCCATTCCAACATCAACGATCAGTGGAATAGATAATTTATAAGCATTTTCCATTTCAGATATGATCAGTGGTTTTAAAATTTCGATTTCATCTTGATGCAGATCAAAGACTAGTTCATCATGAACTTGCAACAGCATTTTTGATTTGTAATGACCTGATTTTAGAAGATCGTGTATTTTGATCATGGCTATTTTGATAATATCTGCGGCACTTCCTTGTATAGGAGCGTTCACTGCGTTTCTTTCGTCGGCGGATCTGACAATGGCATTTCTTGAATTAATATTCTTCAAATACCTTCTTCTCCCAAGAATAGTTTCTACATAACCATGGTCTCGCGCAAAATCCACTTGTTTGGATATATATGATCTTAAAGTTGGGTAAGTCTCATAATAGGTTTCAATTAATTCCTTGGCTTCTGTTCTGCTGAGGTCAGTCTGCTGACTAAGCCCAAAGGCAGATACACCATATATTATTCCGAAATTTACCGTTTTAGCATAACTTCTTTGTTCTCGGCTTACTTTTTCCAAGGGTAGATTGAAAACTTTTGCCGCCGTAGATTTGTGAATGTCTTCACCTCTTAAAAAGGAAGATTTCATTTCCTCGTCTCCGCTCATTTCGGCGATGAGCCTCAATTCAATTTGCGAATAATCAGCAGCCAATAAAACAAAATCACTATCTCTGGGAACAAATGATTTTCTTATCTGTTGGCCTCTTTCTGTTCTGATTGGAATATTCTGTAGGTTGGGATTATTTGAGCTAAGCCTTCCCGTTGCCGCTACCGTTTGACTGTAAGTAGTATGAATTCTCTCAGTTATGGCGCTTACCTCATTGGGTAAAGAGTCAACATAGGTGTTCTTTAATTTGACCAAGCCTCGCCATTCGAGAATATTTTTAACAATAGCGTGTTTTGATGCCAGTTTTGAAAGAATCTCTTCGCCCGTCGCATACTGCCCGGATTTGGTTTTTTTTGGTTTTTCAACCAGTTTTAATTTCTCAAAAAGTACAACGCCCAATTGTTTTGGTGAGGCCAAGTTAAAATCACTATCTGCTTCTTCATAGATCATTTTTTCCAAATGATCAATATCTTTTACCAGGTCATTGGATAAGGAATGCAGGAATTGCCTATCGAGTTTGATACCTTCCATTTCCATATCAGCTAATACCTGAACTAAGGGGATCTCAATATTGGCAAACAAGCTAGTAAGCCCATTTTGTTTGAGCTCTTTTTCAAAAACCTGTTTCAGTTGCCAGGTAATATCGGCATCCTCTACTGCATATTCGGTTTGCTTTTCTAGCTCCACATCTCGCATCGAGCCCTGGTTTTTTCCTTTTTTTCCAATCAGATCTTCAATAGGGATCGGGGTATAATGTAAATAGGTTTCTGACAAGACATTCATATTGTGTCGCATGTCAGGGTTGATGAGATAGTGCGCTATCATGGTATCAAACAGCGGTCCCTTAACGTCAATGCCATAATTTTTCAATACCTTAATATCATACTTCAAATTTTGTCCTATTTTTTCTATTTGCTCATGATCAAAAAAAGGTTTGAATTTTTGCAGAATCAAGGCGGCCTCAGCGTCATTTTCAGGAATGGGAACATAGTAACCTTTGCCTTTTTCATAGGAAAAGGAGATGCCAACCAACTTCGCTTCAAGGGTATTTAAACTTGTGGTTTCTGTGTCAAAACATACTGATTTCTGGCTCAGTAATTTTGACAGTAAAAATTTTTGGGCCAAATCAGTATTGACCAACTGATAAAAATGATCGGTGTTTTCAGCAGTTTTGTAAGTGCTAAAATTCTCTTGTGTGGTATCATCCGAACTTATCGAAAAGATATCAAGTTGTTGTCCATAACCAGAATCAACCTCAGGTTTTTCCTGTGAAGGCGATTCTTTGATATTATTGTATTGTGAGTTTTGATTAAATATACTATTGAGACTTTCCATGGATCTTCTGAATTCAAGGTCCTGGAATATTTGAGTAACTTTCTCGAAATCAGGTGTGTTCAATTCAAAATCTTTTTCATGGAAGGTCACCGGACAATCGAGCATTATGGTTGCCAATTCCTTGGAAAGTATACCCAGTTCTTTGTTTGCTTCAATTTTTTCCTTCAATTTCCCCTTTAGATCTTGTGTATTGGCTAAAAGGGTCTCCATATTTCCATATTGCTTGATGAATTTTTTGGCCGTTTTTTCACCCACTCCGGGAAGTCCGGGAATATTATCAACTGAATCGCCCATCATTCCTAAAAAATCGATGACCTGTTTAGGATCCTCCACTTCAAATTTTTCCTTAACCTTTTCAACATCCCAAATTTCAATGCCATTACCCATTCTGGCCGGCTTGTACATCACGACATTATCTGTGACCAATTGGGCAAAATCCTTATCAGGAGTCACCATAAAAGTTTTATACCCTGATTTTTCAGCTTGAACTGATAAGGTTCCGATAAGGTCATCTGCTTCAAAACCCTCCATTTCAATGATAGGTATGTGCATGGCCTCAAGAATTTTATGTATATAGGGAACGGCTATTTTAATGGCCTCAGGAGTCTCGAGACGGTTTGCTTTATACTTGGGAAATGCCTCGGTTCTTGCGTGCGACCCTCCCTTGTCAAATGCCACTGCGAGATGATCTGGTTTTTCTCTTCGAATAACGTCTAAAAGTGAATTGGTAAACCCCATGATTGCTGAAGTATCCATGCCCTTTGAGTTGATCCTTGGGTTTTTTATAAAAGCGTAGTAACCACGAAAGATTAAAGCAAAGGCATCGAGTAAAAAAAGTCGTTTTTGATTAGCCATTCATTATTTTTTTAGGAAAGGTAAAAGTACAAATTTGTATTTCGAGTATAATAGAATAATCAATTAATTGCTAAATCGAACTTTTATAAGGGTTCTTGAGATAAAATACTATATTTGTAAATACAGAATTAAAAAACTTAAACATGACTAAGTTTGGTGAATTGATTGGTTCGAAAATCCCCACCCTAATTGATTTTTACGCAGACTGGGAAGGTGAAAATACTAATTTTCACTCAATTTTGAGGGACGTTGCTGCCGCTCTTGGCGATAAAGCAAAAGTTGTGAAAATTGACGTCTCCAAAAATGAAACTCTTGCCGCAGCTTTGAGAATTAAAGGAAACCCTACCTATATCATTTATAAAAATGGTGAAATGAAGTGGAGGCAAACAGGGCAGCAGGATGCTAATACTTTGATTAGCCTCGTTGAGCAGTATGTTTAAATCGAACTCAGGTTCTAAGGCTTAAAGAGATTTGAATTGATAATCTTTTGCTGAAAAATGTTCCAGTATGCGTGGTAGCACATAATCCAGATTTTTAAATGATTTGACGCTGTCGTGAAAGACCACTATGCTTCCGTTTTTGATGTGTCTTAAAGTATTTTCTAAACACTGTTCCTTACTCAGACTTTGGTCAAAATCACCGGTCAATACGTCCCACATAATAATTTTATATCCTTTTTTACGAAGAATTTTGGCCTGTATGGGCTTTAGTTTGCCATGCGGAGGTCGAAAAAGTTTAATCCCTTGATTTTGTGAGGCATCTTCAAGGTAAGCTTCGGCTTTGAGAATGTTTTTAATATATTTTTCTGTTGAGGTTTTCCAGCCTTTTAGATGGTTGTAGGTGTGATTTCCAACGCTGTGATTACCCTTAAGAATCTGTTGGTATATATGCGGGTATTTTTTGATATTTTGTCCCACACAAAAAAAAGTCGCTTTGGCATCATACTTTTTTAAGATTTCCAAAACCCAAGGTGTAAAATCGGGTACCGGACCATCATCAAAAGTGAGGTAGATTTCCTTTTTTCTCGTACTTATCCGCCATGAATACTTATGGAAGAATTTTTGTACCAGACGTGGGGTTTTTACCAAATAGGACTTCATAATTTTATGTTTTCAATAAAGAGTACCAAGTACCAATACAAGTTATAAAAAATAAATTAAACGAAGAATTACTCCTCCAAAACCACCTCCAGTAATTTTACAGATTCCATAAAATCATCTTTTAGTTTATCCGAATATTCCTTAGTATCCAATTCCACACAGGTTGCAATAATATATTTGTACAGATCAAGTGTACCTTCAAGATCACTGAAATTTTGAGTGAGCTCATAGGAACTAACTCCACTGTAAAAATAGATTTGTTCATTAAAGTTCTGAATCAGAAATTCAGCTATTTTTCTTGCCTTTTCAGGCCTGTCAATATTGTAGTATGATTCGATATGGCCAATCACTAATCTAAAATACCCATATTCTTTCATAGGCATTTTTTCCAAAGAAAGATCCAGAATTTCTTCCGCCCGAACAAAATCATTTTCCTTGATCAGCTCATCGGCAAGCCTACCCAAACTATTTCTAAATGAGATTCCGTTCTTTCTTGATTCGGGATCAATATAAATGTTAGCATTTGAATTTTTCCATGACCATTTCATTACATTGGTATACATAACATCTGTATCTATTCTACCCATATCCATAAAACTCCTTTGCGTATTAGGCGTTTTTATGGGTACAAATTTGTAGGCCAGCCCATCGAGTTGTAAGTAATCTTTTAGCCAGATATACTCTTGGGCGGCCTGAGCTCCTCCTGTAAAATAAAGCGGTCTCTCCCAATTGTTGTTAGCCAAAACATCAAGCATAAGAATTCTGTTTTTGATCAAAGCAGATTCGCTTATCTGAATATCTATATAAGGCTCAATCAAAGCAGAATCTTTTTCTGCCACAATCCCATTTCTAAGTACGGCTTCTTTATCCACCATGATCCTCAGTTTGGTCGTTGGATATACCTTTTCCGGATGACCGTTTTCTTCAAAGTCAATATAAGTTCTACTGTCTTTACTCTGTATCCACTTCATAAAAAACTTGATGTCAACTATTGAATCCTTAAATTGAGGGAAGGCATATGGATAATGATAGGCAACATCCAAGGACCCTTCTTTATAATCATCATGAGTGAGTTGAGAAGGGATGGGATCTGCTTCATAAGTTTTTCTTTTCTGCTGATCTATATACCAGTCTTTGGCGAATAAACTCGTATTCACTAATTTTATATCGGTACGATAATTTTCAACCTCCTGCATATACCAAAGAGGGAAGGTGTCATTATCACCAATGGTGAACATGATCGCATTTTCCTGACAAGAATCCAGATAGGATTTGGCATTGTTCCAGGTAGTATATCTTCCCGATCTGTCGTGATCATCCCAATTTTCTTTTGCCATAATTACAGGAACAGCCAAAAGGCAGGCCATAGTAAGTAGGGTTGGCATAAGAGGGGTTTTGATTTTATCCTTCAATTTTTCATAAATAGCCAACACTCCAAAGCCAAGCCAAATGGCAAATACATAAAACGAACCTACTACTGCATAGTCGCGCTCTCTGGGTTCAAATGGTTTTGGGTTGGTGTAAAATATAATGGCTAATCCCGTAAAGGCAAAGAAGAGCAACAATATATAAAAATTGTTCATATCCTTTTTGATATGATAGAGTAAACCAATAAGGCCTAATATAAGTGGAAGGAAATAATAAGTATTTCTTCCTTTATTATCAAGTATTTCGCTGGGCAAATTCTTTTGCGATCCTCCAAATAATTCATCAATTGGGGTAATTCCACTTAACCAATTGCCGTGATTGTCAAGATTTCCCTGAATATCGTCCTGCTTGCCCACAAAATTCCACATAAAATACCGACCATACATATACCCGAATTGGAATTGGACCATAAAGCTAAGGTTTTCTCCAAAGGTTGGCCTTCTTTTAGACCGTTGAGGAATACCTGCTATCGCTTTATAATTTTGCACCACCCCTTCAGTTGGATCTACCATTCTAGGGATGACTCCCTTGTGTTTGTCACTATAATTAGGCAAGGCACCTTTATAATTGTTAACGATTATATATTTACCTGCTTTTTCGTCTTTTTCGTACTTTGGTTTGGCGTCCTGAGTAGGGTTTGCTTTATCCCTTTCTCCTGTTTCTGAGTAATAAGATCCGTAAAAAACATTGGCATCACCGTATTGTTCCCTGTTGTAATAAGCGAGCAATTCTCTTGCACTGGATGGGTTGTTTTCATTAATTGTAGTATTGGCATTTGCCCTAATAGGTAACATTAACCAAGACGAAAAACCAATCATGATAAACAATACAGACAACAATAACAGGTTGGCTGTATAGTATTTTTTATTTCTTGTATATCTGAGGCCAGCATAAAATAGACCCACGAGAATTACACCTGCGATGATGCTTCCCGAATTAAAAGGTAGGCCCAGTGAATTGATAAAGAATAGTTCTGATGCACTGAAAAAGGACAAGGTATATGGGAACAGCAATTTAAAAACAAAGGCCAGAACCAGAATAGAAACCAAATTTGCAAAAATGAATTCTTTTATATTAAGTGAAGGATATCGCTTATAAATATAGATAAACACTATTGAAGGGATCACCAGTAACGAAAGAATGTGAACTCCAAATGACAACCCTACGATAAAACTAATCAATAGAAGCCATTTGTTACCGCGAGGCTTGTCCATTTCTTCCTCCCAATGTAAGGCCAGCCAAAACAATAAAGCCATTAAAAATGATGACATCGCATATACTTCTGCCTCAACTGCACTAAACCAAAAACTATCTGAAAAGGTATAGGCCAGTGCTCCAACCAATCCACTTCCTAAAATTGCAATTGAATTTCCTTTGGTTAATTTTCCTGAGGTTTTGATCACTGCTTTTTTCGCCAAAGCAGTTATCGTCCAAAAAAGGAATAGAATGGTAAATGCACTCGCCAGTGCCGACATAAAGTTCACCATCATGGCAATTTGTGATGAATCAGAGGTGAACATGGCAAAAAACGCACCCATCATTTGAAATAATGGAGCTCCCGGAGGGTGTCCAACTTCAAGTTTTACTGAGGTCGCAATATATTCCCCGCAATCCCAATAACTAACGGTGGGTTCAAGGGTTAGAACGTAGGTTGTGAGCGCAATGCCAAAAACAAGCCAACCTAGGATGGTGTTGAATTTTTTATAATCAAACGAAAGCATAGATGAGTTTTAAAACTGAGGCGAATTTAGTAAATAAAATGGAATATAGTTGGAATTTATGGGCTGATGAAAAAAATCAAAAGAACTGTTTTGTGAAACAAAAACTTTGTTTTAAATTTGCGCCTGCTTAAATAAGGCAGTTAAAGGTTGAAAGGATCTTTGAGATATTTCAATACTATGACCCATGGTGTAACGGTAGCACTTCGGTTTTTGGTACCGCCAGTCAAGGTTCGAATCCTTGTGGGTCAACAAGCATATAGAAAGAATCCATTATACTTTGAACTATAATGGATTTTTTATTTAACAGAAACATTAGATTAAAAACTTTTTAATGAATTGGGATTTAACCTTTTTTAAAGCCAATACGAGCTTGATACCAAAAGGACTCTTTTGGGGTTTTATCCTATTATTTACGATTTCAACTATCCAGGGCCAGAAAAAATCAATCTCATTTGATGATGTCAAGGATGAAGTAAATTATGGTAGATTTAGATATATTGAGATTAAAGGGCATACAGGATTTAATTTATATTCCGGAGAATTATTGGATGAGACCGTTAACAATGGTTACGGGGCAGTAGAATTTAGATATGGATGGCAGCTGACGGATCCTGAGCATTGGACCAGCAGGTATGGCTATGCTTCGTATGGGGTAGGTTACTATTCTGGTTTTATGGGTGATCCTGAAGTATTAGGTAAGCCAAATGCACTTTTTGGGTTTATTAATTTTCCTTTAAGCCCAGGAGTCAATAGAAATGGTTTTGAAACCAGTTTGTCAACCGGAATCACTTATAATTTAGAACCATATGACCCGATATCAAATCCGGATAATGACGCTATAGGAACTCCTCTTGCTCTTTATTTTAACTTGAGTTTTGGAGGGGCGTATAAATGGAATAGAGAGATGGATCTTATATATGGGGTTGATTTTACTCATTTTAGCAATGGTAGATTAACCACTCCTAATTACGGCTTCAACATGTATGGTTTAAACGTGGCATTAAGGTATCATTATAATGCCGATCAGAAATTTGTAGATAAAGATTTTTATTCCGATCAACTCTTAGACGCCCGTTTTAACAGGCCCAAAAAAGAGAAGAACATTAGACTTCACGAAAATTCCATAGAAATTTACCTGGCTGGTGGAACAGTTCAGAATGAGGAAGATAAAGGAACATATAACAGGTATGGCATTTTTAGCGGTGTGCTTGATTACCGCTTTAAATTTACTTCTATGCATGCGATAACAGCAGGTTTTGATCTTATTTATGATGGTAGCCTTGAAGTTGATTATCCCGAAACAGAGGATCAGTTTTTAGTAGGTGCACATGTCGGATACGACTTTATGTTTGGTAAAATGGCTTTAAGATTACAGGGTGGAGGCTATTTAACAGATGATAAAGGAAAATCAGCAACTTACTTGAGAGCTGCTTTTAGATATGATATTACCGAATGGTTTTATGCCCAAATAGGTCTTAAAACCAGAGACACATCACGTGCCGATTTTGTAGAATTTGGCGTAGGATTCCGACCATTTAAATGGTAATCTTTTCCGATATTTTTATAATTAAGTTCTCAGCTATTTGCTTAGATCTTGAAAGTGATTACAGGCCTTAAGGCGTGATTTGCTAATTCCTGACCTATACTTCCGTTAAACAATTGAGACAAACCACTTCTTCCGTGTGTATTCAATGCAATAAGATCTGCCTTTATTTTACGTCCAAAACTTAAAATACCTTTTTCAACAGAAATGTCATTATAAACATTAGTCGTGTAATTGTCAAAATCAAAATCCTTCATAAATTTGGCAATTCTCTTTTCAATATTGTCGCTTGTATTGAAATTATGAATGGTATTGACGTACAAGAGATTG
Source organism: Flavobacteriaceae bacterium (assembly GCA_030618945.1). Lineage (GTDB taxonomy): Bacteria > Bacteroidota > Bacteroidia > Flavobacteriales > Flavobacteriaceae > Lutimonas. The sequence continues at coordinate 3,134 of JAUXCI010000031.1, read as the reverse complement.
ATTTCGGCCTCAAAGAGATTTGCAAAATCAATCACACGCTGGAAAGTTGATTTACTTTCTTTGTTAAAATCGGAACCAAAAAGAATGTTTTTTATGTCAAAATTCTTAACATTCTTTTTAATGACAAGTACGGGAACTTTTGATTTTCTAACTACTTTTTCAGTATTAGATCCAATGAACATTTCCTGCAGGCCAGAGGCCCCTTGAGATCCCATAACGATAAGGTCAATATTGTTCTTAGTGCTTTCGTCAATAATCCCTGAAAAAGCGTGCTGAAATTGCACAGTTTCAATCACTCTCAGACCTTTAAAGAAGGATAGTTTTTTAAAGTTTTCGAATTTTTTATGAGCAAGTTTCATAAAATAAATGATCTGAGGTTCGCTACTTATAGTGTTCATTTCAGCCGGGTCTATTGTTGTGACCGGAAGTTCGAGCATATGAACCAAAAAAATCTCGCTATTTGTTTTCTTAGCAATACTAGCGGCCACTCTTGCTGCGGCTTCTGCTTCTTTTGAAAAATCTACGGGTACCAATATTCGTTTCATAACATTTATTATTTTTAATGACTAGTTAAAGTTAATAAATTTTAATGGATTACACCCATGATTCTTGTCAGTATCAAAGGAATTGTTATATTTGCAGCGCAATTTATGAAGAATGTGAGTTGGAGGGGACAGATGTCCCCTCTTTTTATATCAAGAAATGGATCAAAAGAGGGTAAAGGAATTGGTGGACGAAGCAATGGCTGAAAATACTTCATTGTTTTTATTGGAATTGAATTTTGGTCCTGAAAACAGTATAAAAGTGATAGTTGATGGAGATTCAGGTGTGCCATTAAGCGAATGCATCAGAATTAGCAGAAACGTAGAGCATAACTTGGATAGGGAAACTGAAGATTTCTCTTTGGAAGTGACCACCCCAAATATTACGGATCCCATTGTTGACTTAAGACAATACAACAAGAATGTGGATCGAACTTTGGTGGTAAAGACCGCTGAGGGAAAATATGAAGGGGTATTGGTTGCGGTAGATGACAAGGAGATTAGCCTAAAATGGACGGCCAGAGAGCCCAAGCCTATTGGAAAAGGAAAAATTACAGTGGAAAAGCAACAGAATATTCCGCTAAGTGAGATAAAACAAGCAAAAGTGAAGATTATTTTTTAATAAGACCGTGTAATGGAAAATATCGCATTAATTGAATCATTTTCAGAATTTAAAGATGACAAAAGTATTGACAGAGTAACGCTTATGGCGATTCTTGAAGACGTTTTTAGGTCTGCTTTAAAAAGAAAATATGGTTCGGATGAAAATTTTGACATCATTATAAATCCTGATAAAGGGGATTTAGAAATTTGGAGGAATAGAATTGTTGTTGTAGATGAAGAGGTAGAGGACGATAATGAAGAGATTTCATTGTCTGAAGCCCAAAAGATAGAACCTGATTTTGAAGTTGGTGAAGAAGTTTCTGAGGAGGTTAAACTTGTTGACCTCGGAAGAAGAGCAATCTTGGCATTACGTCAAAATCTTATTTCTAAGATTCATGAACATGACAACACTAATATCTTCAAACACTACAAAGAGTTGGAAGGGGAATTGTACAGTGCTGAAGTTCATCACGTAAGGCATAATGCTATTATCCTGCTTGATGATGACGGAAATGAACTTATATTGCCTAAAAGCGAACAAATCAGATCTGACTTTTTCCGTAAGGGAGAATCAGTAAGGGGAATCATCAAAAGTGTTGAATTAAGGGGAAATAAACCTTCTATCATATTGTCAAGAACAGCTCCTGAATTTTTAGTTAAACTTTTTGAGCAAGAAATTCCTGAAGTTTTTGATGGTTTGATTACCATAGAACGGGTAGCTAGAATTCCAGGTGAAAAGGCAAAAATAGCCGTTGATTCTTACGATGATAGAATTGATCCGGTAGGTGCTTGTGTAGGGATGAAAGGTTCCAGAATTCACGGAATAGTTAGAGAGCTTGGGAATGAAAATATTGATGTTGTCAATTATACTAAAATTGATGAACAATTTATCAAAAGAGCATTGAGCCCGGCTAAGGTTGTTTCTTTAAAGATGCATGAAGCTGTGGGAACTGATAAACCTAGAGTTGATGTATTTTTAAAGCCTGAAGAAGTTTCAAAAGCCATTGGAAAAGGCGGTGTTAATATCAGACTGGCCAGCCAGCTTACGGGTTATGAAATAGACGTACAACGAGAAGGTGTTGAAGATGACGTAGAATTAACAGAATTCTCTGATGAAATTGAAGAATGGGTAATTCAGGTATTTAAGAATATTGGATTAGACACGGCAAGAAGTGTTTTGGATCTCGATCTTAGTGAATTGGCAAAAGGAACTGATCTGGAAGAGGAAACAATTCTTAATGTACAAAGAATTTTAAAGGAGGAATTTGAATCATAATATTTTATATTTGCAATAGGTAAATAGAGGTTCACATTAAATTATTTTATGACTGTATATAAACCACAACGATTTAACAAGGTTTTACGAGAGCTGAATATTTCTTTAGATAGGGCTGTTGACTTTCTGGCTGCGAAAGGAATAAACATTGATCATAGGCCAACCGCGAAGATTTCTCAAGAGGTTTATACGATTCTGTCCAATGAATTCCAGACAGATAAAAGTAAAAAAGTTGCCTCTAAAGAAATTGGCGATGAAAAAAGAAAAGAAAAAGAGGAAATTCGAATGGCCCTGGAGAAAGAGGCAGAAATAAAAAGACTTGCAGAGGAGGCCAAAAGAGCAGAGATTTTTAAAACGGATTCCGAAAAGATTTCTGGCCCTAAAATGGTCGGAAAAATTGATATATCACCTAAGCCACATATAAAAGTGGAGGAAGCTCCAAAAGAGGTTGTGAAGGAAGAGCCGAAGAAGGCTGAAGTAATCAAAGGATCGGTAAAATTGCAAGGGCTTAAACAAGTTGGTAAAATTGATATTGAAAAAAAGGAAAAGCCAGCACCAATAAAGAAAAAAGAAGACGTTGTAGCAGGATCGGAAGAAGTGATTCCCAAGAAAGTTGGAGCTAAAGAAGAGTTAGTACTCAAGGAAAAGACTGCTGAAGAGGAAGTCTTACCAGAAGAAACGGAAACCTTAAAAACAGAATATCAAAAATTATC
>JAUXCI010000256.1 GCA_030618945.1 Flavobacteriaceae bacterium | reverse complement strand
ATATTAAAGGTGCTCGATTTTGGCGAGGTGCCAAAACTGCTCTCGAAAAGAACTTTAACAATGTTGCCTTTCTAAGAACTCAAATTGAACTTGTTGATCTTTGCTTTGCCGCTCAAGAAATTTCTGAAATTTGGATTACTTTTCCTGATCCTCAAATCAAATACAAACGCACAAAACACCGTTTAGTAACTAAAGCATTTCTAGAAAAATATCAGTCCCTTCTAAAGTCAGATGGACTCGTTCATTTAAAAACTGATAGTGAATTTTTACACGGTTACCTTTTAGGCCTGCTTCACGAGGGTCAGCATGAAGTTTTATACGCTCATCATGACATTTATAACAGTTCCAGCCCTCCGACTGAGGCCACATCTATTCAAACCTTTTATGAAAAACAGTATTTGGATACAAATAAGTCAATCACTTACGTCAAGTTTAGGACAAAGTATTAAAAATATTTTTATTTTTACTGGGATATAATCAGCATTAAATGAATCTAAATTGACTAATGAAGGCTTTTTTGCAAAGGTGTATAGCATAACAAAGCAAGTGCCATTTGGAAGGGTAACTTCCTATGGTGCTATAGCGCGATATTTAGGAACACCGCAATCTGCTCGTATGGTTGGTTGGGCTCTAAACGCCTCACATTTAGATGATTCTGTTCCTGCTCATCGCGTAGTAAATAGAAAGGGGCTGCTGTCAGGCAAACATCATTTCAAAGGCTCAAATTTGATGCAACAACTATTGGAAAGCGAAAATATCACCGTTATAAATAACGGAATTGACAATTTTGATATATTGTTCTGGGATCCAAATATTGAGCTGATCAAGCAATAATTTATGAAATTTTGAGTTTTTTGGTTATAATTAAGTTTTTTAAGCATTTTCTTTTTTATATTTGTGCTAAATTGAATTTAAATTTTAACTAAACCATGAGGAAACTTTTACTTAAGCTTTGTATTGTTTTACTTTTCTTCTTTTTTACCAATGCTCGTGCTCAAACGAGTTTTAGCCATGAAGTAGGAGTCAACCTTGGGATAGCCTCTTTTCAGACTGATTTTGGTTTAAGTACGGAGTTTGCAAGCGCCAATCAAGCCAACCTTGCTTTTGGCATGTCATATTATTTAAAGTTTTTCGGCAGCCAATACAACTGGAGAAGTGGTTCTTCATATTTTGGTGAGCATTTCAAAGTAAGGGTTGATTTTTCATATACGAACAATACGAACGTTAATAATGATGCTATTGAAGGCACAGGTCCAGACTATGAAAAATTGGATGCCATGAAGGGGCAGATAAAATTGTATAATGTTGGTTTGGGTCTTGAATATTATATCTTAGAACTTGAAGATTATTCATCTTTTTTTAAATCCTCCGGATCTATTAATCCTTTTATTAGCCTTGGTTTGGGCTATAGTTATTCTCAACCCGATATTTTGGTAAATGATGTCTCTTTAATAGGACAGGAAGAACCTTATGACCAACTTATTGAGAAATGGCAAGAAGGGGCAGTTCATTTGGACGCAGAAAACATTTTTTCAGGTATTGCTGGAGCAGGAGTTCGGTTTGGACTTGAAATGCTTGATATCAGTGTTGAGGCTAGATATATATATTACTTTTCCGATGTTGTTGACGGCTTAAATCAGCCACTTGACCCGGCCAATAAAGGTAATGACAGTATGGTATTATTCAATGTTGGTCTGATTTACGTATTTGGTAAATACTAAACCAGGTTCAAAGCATTCTCCAGGTCTTTGATCAGATCGTTTTCACTTTCTATTCCAACACTTAATCTTATAAGGGAATCTATAACACCCGTTTTTTCTCTTTCTTCTTTTGGAATGGAAGCATGGGTCATGCTGGCAGGATGACCGCTTAATGACTCTACCCCTCCTAATGATTCAGCCAGGGTAAATACCTTTAGATTTTCCAAAACAGTAATGGCATCCGATTTTTTATTGCCCTTTAAGGTGAAGGAAAGCATTCCTCCAAAATCATTCATTTGAGACAAAGCAATGTCATGATTTGGGTGATCTTCAAAACCGGGCCAATATACCCGATCAATTTTAGGGTGAGATTTAAGATAATGGGCTACAGCTCTCCCATTTTCACAATGTCTTTGCATCCTAATGTGCAGGGTTTTGATTCCTCGCAACACTAAAAAACTATCCATTGGTCCACATATGGCACCACTGGCATTCTGAATAAAATAAAGCTTGTCGGCAAGCTCTTTATCTTTTACCACCAATGCACCCATCACTACGTCTGAATGCCCGCCAAGGTATTTCGTAGCAGAATGCATTACGACGTCTGCTCCAAAATCTAAGGGGCATTGTAAATAAGGGGTTGCAAAAGTATTGTCTACAACGAGCATTAAGTCATGCTTTTTTGATATTTCCCCGCACTTTTGAAGATCAATTATATTAAGCATAGGGTTAGTAGGGCTCTCCACCCAAATCACCTTCGTTTTGCTATTTATATAGTTTTCAATCTCCTCGGCATCGTTCATTCCAATAAAGTGAAAGTTTATGCCGAACTTTTTAAAAATTGTTGAAAATAGCCTAAAGGTTCCGCCATACAAGTCGTTGGTTGAAATCACTTCATCTCCTGGCTCAAGCAATTTCATAATCGCATCGATTGATGCCAAACCTGAAGCAAATGCCAAACCATAATTTCCATTTTCAATGCTAGCCAATGAATTCTCCAAGGCCGTTCTGGTAGGATTTCCCGTGCGGGAGTATTCATACCCTTTATGATCTCCCGGAGAAGTCTGGGCGTAAGTGGATGTTTGATAAATTGGCGGCATTACCGCTCCTGTACTGGGGTCATGAACCTGACCACCATGAATAACTTTTGTGTTAAAATCCATATGAACTATCTTAAACTATTTTCATTAATGAAAGGACTACCCCTAAATGAATGCCATCATGAAAGTTACTAAAAGTAAGTGCATCTTCTATATCGCACAATTCAATATTAGTACTTGTCATATATGACTGGTAATTTTTAAATTTACCTTTCTCGTAATCCTCCTTTAATTGCTCCACTACTATTAACAAATTTACCCTTACATAATCAATATCTTTTATTGAAACTACCGATGTTGCAATTGCACCTTTACCGTATTTGCTGACCATTTCCTCATCTATGGATAAATCAAGTCCGGATAACCTATAACAAAGCAATTGTTGAGTCACCAACAAGTGTGCAATATTCCAAAAAATCGAATTTTTAAAATTATGGGGAATCTTAACTAATTCCTCGTGACTTCTTGTTTCCATGATTTTCAATAAGGCCTTTCTCGTAAAAATTGCCGTCTCAAATAATTTATCCATAAATATAAATATTGTTTAAAAATAAGTAACTTTAAGCTTACTAAATGCCGTACCGTAAAAATAAATGAAAAAAATATATTATTTAAAAACCTGTGATTCCTGTTTGCGGATTTTGAAACTTTTTCCGTTAGACGGATTTTCCGCACAAGAGATAAAGACGCAACCCATAACTATTGAACAAATTGAGGAAATGAAGAATTTGGCTGGAAACTATGAATCTCTTTTTAGTAGAAGGGCAAAAAAATATTCAGCTATGGGGCTAAAAGATCAAACTCTGGAAGAAGTTGATTATAAACGACTCATCTTAAGTGATTATACTTTTTTAAAAAGGCCTGTTATTATCATTGACAAGGATATTTATATTGGTAATGACAAAAAAAATATTAACGCATTACAGCTTAGATTTACTTCTGTTTAATTGAGATTATTTTGTTGTCTCCGAATTAACTGTTTCAAATGAAACTAAAGAAAAAATATAAACTTGGCATTACAATACTCCTAAGTTTGATTATCATT